>JBJOHQ010000212.1:0-3484 GCA_046047595.1 Planctomycetota bacterium
ACGACCCAAGCATTGTTGAAACAAGTAGAACGCGCGGCTTCCCGAGGAGTGCCTCAATCAGCACCGATGAGCGTGGATGCCCGCGCCTTAAGGCGAGGCGCTCGGCGGGAGTCAGCGCGAAATAGGTGGTTTCAACAAAGGAAAAGAACGCCATGGCCACGAGCAGCGGCATGAGCGTCGCAAGAAGCATCCAATCAACCGCCGCGATCTCGGGAATCTCGCTCGCTCGTAGTTGATCCAGCAATCCAGTCAACCACGCGCCGATATTCGCAGTGGCCGGATTCGGCGCGTCCGCCGCTTCCGACAGTCTCCCACTGCTCGCAACCACTGCGACGAATTCGGTCCACGATCCGATCACCGTGCGTCCACTCCGAACTCTCGATCAAGCTGCTCGAGCATTCGATCGAAACTTCGCACGACGTTGCACGACTCCATCACGGTGCGAACGGTTTGTTCTTGAGTTTGGGTGTCCATCGACGTTGTCGCCAATCTCTGAAATGCGGATGCGATCTCGAGGAGTGCTGCATCGCGTCGCGACATCGCAACATCCCGCATCGCAGAGCGCCCAACGTGATCATCTGAACCAATGGCGTCGATCTGTTCGCGAAGCTCCATCATCTCCATGAGAAACGTTGGAGGCAGCGAACGTCTCACGACATCCTGCATCGCATGCACATTGACTCCGAATCTCTCGAGCAACGCTTCAGCCCGCAACAGCGGGTCACTGAGCACGCGGAACGCGTCGTTCACTTTCGCTGAAAGCAGTGTTGCTCCCGCCGCATCAGGATGAACCGCCGCAGCTGCTCGCATCCAGCGCGCGCGGAGGAGGCGAGGGTCGAGTTCAAAAACGGGCTCGAATCCCAATATCGCAAACGGATCAAACGCTTGCTGTGGACGCTCGGGAGGAATTGCGGAAGAATCGCTCGCCGTCATAGGTCACTCTGATACGCACCTGGCCCGACGGGCCGTTGAGCGGGCAATCCAACAGCCAACTTTCTGGAACTGGGCTCTAGCCCCGCTGCTCATCGTATTTATCAGGCCTAAAAGGCCACCTCACGCGGCAGACTAACACGGTCCGCCACACTCGGTTCCACCAGCCGCGCCAGAGAATTCACACCAAGTCGCGGGAAGCGCGAATTCAAATGCTCGCCTGTGGTGCGAATCCTGTATGCTCCCCTGTTGACGGCACCACTGAACGTCAGTCCCCTGCGCGTCGAGCTCTCACTTAGTCCACGCATGCCTTCTGTGTAATGATGCGTGGCGCCACCTGGCCTGGGAGGCCAGACATGTTCAAGATCTTTGTAGGTAATCTCAACTATCGTACGACTCCAGATGGTCTTCGCGAAATTTTCTCCGCGCATGGCGAAGTGCTCGACGTGTTCATTGGAACGGACCGTGAAACAGGCCGTTCACGTGGCTTCGGCTTCGTGACTATGGGCTCGAAGGAAGCTGGCGCTGCTGCAATCGAAGCGCTCAACGGCAAGGACTTCGAAGGCCGCGCTCTCGTCGTGAATGAAGCACAGCCTCGCGCTCCGCGTCCTGCGGGTGGTGGCTTCGGCGGCGGCGGCGGTGGTGGTCGCGGCGGCTTCGGCGGCGGCGGCGGTGGTCGCGGCGGCTTCGGCGGCGGCGGCGGTGGTCGCGGCGGCTTCGGCGGCGGCGGTGGCCGTGGCGGCGACTTCGGTGGCGGCGGCGGCCGTGGCGGCGACTTCGGTGGCCGTGATCGTGACCGCGACCGTGATCGTCGCAGCGAACGTCACGAAGGCAACGATTGGTGATCTGAAGACACCGCGTTCCGCGGCCTTCTGATACCAGCCCTCAAGACAAACAAATGAAACGCGCACGCCTTGGCGTGCGCGTTTCTCTTTATGGCTCTTGATTTGGCTTTGCGATGGATCTCCTGAGAGTGTCGAACCACAGCCTCAGTCGAAACCCGCGCAAGCCCTCGTTGATGTCACTCTTCTGCTGAAGGTTGATGTCGCAAAGTGACTCAGACGGGATTCACGCGGGATTCACCGAGACATGATCCTCAGAGCAAAGATTGATTGACCCTCGTCTGTGATCAATCGACACTCAACCGATCGAGCAGTACACGACCAGACGCACTTCGGAGTGGGAAGGAAAGCCTCTGCGACTTCGATGTACACGGGACAACACTGCGAGTTGTCATGAACCCAAGCACTCGAAATGCAAAGAGAAGTAAGACGGATCAACTCGGTCGCGAATGATCCGATTCTCCTCTTGAATCATTCGGTCGATCCGATGAGGAAAATCGCGGTCCCGAGCCGTCTTTGAAATCCGCGCGAAGATGCGACTGGCCGCTGTTGCTTCCAAACGTGCCAGAAGTTCCTGCACCCGTTCCACCAGATCCACTAGGCCCACTAGGCCCACTAGGCCCACTAGATCCACGAGTGAAGCTGGAGCCCCCACCGCCGAGCCCAGGTCCACGCGGTCCTCTATTCATACCCCGACGCAGACCGCCCGAGCGCATGCCACCGCCGGTGCCACCCGCGCGGTTCCCGCCCTGACGATTGAAGTGTGGTCCGAAAGGCCCTTGACGGATTTCCTTGGCCGCCTTCACCGCGGCCTTACCCTTCTTGACAACCTCGTTGATTGTGAGCGTCTTACCGAGCAACCGCTTTCCTTGCGTTGCCTTCACTGCCGCTCGGCCAATCTCTGGATCGCGGATCATGATGATCGCAAATCCTTTGGACTTGCCCGTCGCAGAATCAGTCGCGATAACAGCGTCTTCGATCGTCGCAAAGGGCGCGAAGAGTTCACGCACCTGCTCGATCTTGACTCTTGGATCAAGATTTCCGACGTAGATTTTGAACATCGGCACGAGCGAACTCCCTGACCCCAGTGGGAACGATTCAAAGGCACGCGTCGCACCAAGGCCCGATCGGTCGACGATCATCCGCAACAATTGCGAAGACCCACGGAGCATAGCGCAACAAGGCGAAGCTGGTATCAGGGTCGGCCCAAGAACCCTTGAACTGATTCGAAAGCCTGAGCGAGCAGTTTCTCGCGAACTGCACTACTTTGAGCGAACTTTCGTGGGACGATTGATCGGCTCAGTGAAGCCCTCTCAGGTGCACCTAGCGCGCGTCAACGCGATCCGCCAGCAGACCACCCTGGTTTCCCAAGGCACATCAACAATCCGCGCCGGTATTGAAGTCACCAAGTTTGCTATCTGGTGACGGTCATACTTCGCGACCATTGAAGTACTGACGGCGCCTGCACGCAATCGCCTATTGCATTAGGCGGAACTCAAACCCCGACTTGGTACTTGTTCAGCCCAAAGTCGCCAGCGCACAAACATCATGCAGGAATGAGGGACGACGGAACGAATCAGTTACCGTCAGCTCCGATTCCGATTCCAATCCTCCGCCGACAATGACGAAGCGTTGACCGACGATAGTTCGCACGCACAGGCCAGTGCCAACCCAATCTCATCGACCGCGCCGGAGAGCAAAGGCGACCCAGA
>JBJOHQ010000213.1:0-19819 GCA_046047595.1 Planctomycetota bacterium
GAGAGTTCTTGCCAACTTCATCCGCCATGAGGAACTCCATTCTGTGTCGATGAAGTGTTGCTCTTGATGAGTTTTTCGGCTTGATCGCGCGCCCGCTGGATGCGCTGCGAAATCACATCGCCGCCGAGCGAGGAGTCCATCGTTCGAAGTCGATTGACCCGCGCGACAACATCGGAAGCGCGCCGTGCATCGTCTGAGTTCGCTTCGCGCGCGAGGACTTCCAGCATCCGCGCTTGCGCACGCCACCAAAACTCGTCGCGCGTACCCGCAGTCATCGGCGCAAGGTCGCGAAGGATGGCAAATCCCTCGGCACGATCCTTCGCCTCATTCGAGCCGCAGAGAACTTCGCCGGCGACCCAAGCGACAAATCGGTCGCGTGAGTCGCGCGCGAAAGCTTCGCGTGCGCGAGTTGTTGCTTCGTTGGTTGCTCCGGTGGCCAAGAGCGCAAGTGCGTGTTTCGCCCCAAGTGTTGCAGGGACTTCCGTTGCGCTCTTTCGCAGCGCTTCTGCGAGAGCTTCGATGCGGCGCGCGTCGGCATCAGCGGCTGCAGCCTCTGTCCCTGCGATGTTTCCAGCGGCGGCTTCCATAAACGCGGCGCGGACGACTGCTGTTTCAATGGCAACAAAGCGCTCATCGATCGCATCTCTCGAGACACGCTGAAGTTCGGGGAATGCGCGCATCGTGGTCGCGAGTTCGGGCGGTACCGCAATCATGCCGTCAAACTTCAGCGCGGCAGCGATCCATGTGAGTGCCGCGCGGAATGCAGCGCGTGACGTTGGTGCTTCGTTGATGGTGCGCGATGCAGAAGCCATCGCCTGTACGAAATCGCCTTCGTCGAATTGCGTCGCCGCAAGCAGCGCAAACGAACGCGGGCGCAGCGAAGAATCGGCGAGGCCTTCAGTGATCTCGCGCGTGAGCGCCTTCACAGCGGCGCGATGCGCGGGGCGATCTTGCTTGAAAGCGCCTGATTCATGCGCCAATTCAAGGCTGCGCAGAGTTCGAGCAGTTGTTTCGCTCGTTACGCGTGCAAGGAGCTGCGCGGCGGATTCCAAGTTCGCGGGACCGAACTTTGGGAAGAGTGCAAGATCAACTGCTTCGAGGAACCATGATTCTCGCGCGTCATCGCTTGCAAATGTCTTCGCTGCAAGTTCGAGTGCGCTTGCGAGTTTCGCTTCGCCAGTCGCGGATATCTGTGCCTCTTCGCGGCGTTGATCGAGCGCAATCGCAAGCGCCGCGCGTGTCCGCTCGTCGGGCGCGGTCGTCGCAACAAGCGTCAAAAGATGATCCGCAGCACGCGGTGCGTAGGCAGCGTTGGCGCGAATGAGCGCGGCGGCATACGGAATCGCAAACCATGGAGTGACGCGAGGATCAGCGACGGCGCGATCGAGTTTCTCGATCTCCTTCGAATCGATGATGACCTCTGCGCCTTCAGGTGTGATGCGGAGTGCACAGAGCGCAGCGAGAAGTGGTGGCGCGTTGGAGTTGGAGCGCGCCGCAGCAAGAACTGCGGGCGTCAGCCGAGCGCGGACTGCGGTTGCAAGTGTTGCGAGTAGGGCGGCGCGCTCGGAAACTGGCGTTTCGTTTGCGCGCGTCAAGAGCGCAGCGAGTGGTTGCTCAATCTGTGTGGCGTTGCCCGCGCGCGCAAGCCGATCTGCCGTCGCGCACGCCGCGATACAGTCGAGCGCGAGGTCATTTCCAAGCGCGAATGCACGGGGAAGATTCGCGGCGCGATCTGTCGTCGTGGAAGAGAAGTCGTTCTCTAAGAATCGAGCGACGAGCGCATTCGTTGGGTCTGTCGAACGACGGAGGCCTTCAAGTGCCTGAGCGATCGCGCGCGTTTCGGCCGCGGGGTTGGACGCACTGTCGATGGAAACGGTCGCGCGAGCACGCGCGATCGCGAGCGCATCCGCAAGTGCGGGCGGCACTGGCAATTCACTTCGCGCAGCGATCGCGAGAAGTTTGACGGCGCGATTACGAGCGCGGCGTGCGACCGCCGCGCTTTCAGGGTCATTCGAGGTTGCGGCGACATCCGCGGCGAGCAGCGACGCGATTCCACCAAGCATCGCTTCTCGGAAGATCTCAGGGTCCGTCGCGATACGCGATGCATCGAGTGTGGAGTCTTCCGCACGTGATGTCGCGAAGATCGGCGCGATCAACTTCGTCAGACGACGCGCAGATTCGCGCTCTTCATCGGTTGGGACGCCGAGCGTGAGTGCAACGTCTAAGAGATCGGCGCGCATGCGCCGAAGGAGGAGATCCTCAGCACTTTCGAGTTCGAGTTGTCGCCGGTCAGCGGTAGCGAACCGCGTCATGAGCGCAAGTCTTTCTGTCGCGAGCGCCTCTTCGCCCTGCGCAAGTTCGCGCGCACTCTGCGCACGGCTCCGCATCGCAATCGCGCGCTCAGCGAGCGCGATCCGTTCGAGTAAGAGCGCGCGTACCGCGCGGGCGTTCGCGTCGTTGGATGTGGTCGCGCTGGCGGCGTCTCTGAGTGAGGTCAGTTTGGCAAGATCGCCCGTCAATTCTGCTTGGCGTACATCGCGAAGCATGCGACGAGAGTCCATCTCATCAGCAGACGACATCGGGAACGCTCGAAAGTTCGCGGCGAGGGTCGCGTGACTTGAAGCCACCGCGAACATCCACGCCGAAACGCTGGTCGCGATCAGCGCGGCTCGTTCGCCCGCATGCAAAGAACGAGTGCGCATCATCCGCCTCCTCCAAATGCGACGGAGCGATATCCCGCGGCAATCACAGCGTTGAAAACACCGACGACGTCTTCCCAGCGCGCCGTTGAATCGGCGGCGATACGAATCGGATGATCGCTTGGAAAGATGCCGCGCGATTGAGTCTCATCAAATCGCGCGTCGCGCAGCACGCGCTCGAGTTCGATCACATTTTGCGCGTCAGCCAAGCCGCTCGGAAGCGTGATTCTTGCGCCATTCGGTGTTGATTCAACGCGAATGACCAACGGTTCGACGTCGAGTGCGAAGGGGTCGTCGGACATCGACGCTGATTGCTCTGGCGGCAATTCTGCTCGGAGATTTCGCTCTTTCGAAACGATCCCTGCGGTGAGCAGAAAGTAGATCAAGAGTTGAAACACAACATCGATCATCGGCGTGATCGAAAGTGTGATGCGTGCGCGATCGCGGTCGCCACGAAGGAGCGCGCGATGATTACGAGCCATCGCGTCCTCCGTTACTTCCGCCGATCGACTCTTCGATCACGACCAAGTTCAAGCGCGGTAGCGCGCCGCCGCCGGCGAGGCTCGCGGCGGTTGTCGTTGCGCGCATTGCGGGCTCGACCCATTCGTACATCGTGTCGCGATCGGCGCGGAGATTGACGGCAAGGTTTGGATTTCGGCGGTATCCATCGGCGAGTGCCGCGGCGAGTTGCGCGATGCCGTCCGGCGTCGCATCAAATGCCTTGCCGGCGAGGAGATATCCGCCGATTTGCCCGTTTGCGGCGGGGATCACATTCAGCATCACGCGCGACTCTTCATCTGCTTGCGCGGTGGCGCCGCCGTCCACGCGAGCGAGCGACATGTCCACGCGTTCGTTGTCTGCAATACCTGAGACGAGCGTGAAGAAGACGATCAGCAAAAACGTCACATCAATCATCGGCGTGAGATTCGCCTCGATGACAGCGGCAGGGAACTTGCTTCGATCGCGTGGCATCAGTCGTTGCGTGGCATCAGTCGTCGTGCGTGTCGAACGATGGAAACGGCCGCTGGCGCGCGCGGCGCCTTGCCTCAGGACTTGACGCTGGTGCCTGAAGGAGACCCCGACGCGGGATCGGCATCCTTCGGTCGAAACAGCGCGACCATTTCATCGACGGCTGCGAGCATTTCATCGGACGTCGCGATCGCGCGATTTCGTACAAGTGCGTACGCACTCGTCGCGGGGATCGCGATGAGGAGTCCCCAGAAGGTCGTGACCAGCGCGGTGCCGATGCCGCCCGCGAGCAGAACCGGATCCGCGGCGCCGCCCGTTGAAGCGATGGTCTGAAACGCCACAATCATGCCGTAGACCGTGCCGAAGAGCCCAATCATCGGTGCAACTTGCCCGAGCACGTTGAGCCGCTCAAGTGCGCGCAGTCGCGCAGATAGAAGTTCGTCGGCGGCGGTTTCCGCGGCGTGTGTCATCGCATCGGCACCACGCGGTGCATGTTCGAGTGTGCGTGCAAGCACGATCGAAAGATCACTTGAACCGCGGCCGCTGCGTTCAATCGCTTCGTGGTATCGACCGGATGAGAGCAGGCCGCGGAGCGCATCGGTTTCACCATCGGGAAGCGTCGTGCGACGACGGTTCGTCGAGAGTGCGAGCGAGATCAGCACCACGTTCGCAAGCGAGAGAAGAAGAAGCAGCCAAATCATCGCGCTGCCGATCCACTCCAAACTTCCATCGCTGTTTGTCGAGTAGAAAAAGATGCCACCATTCATGCGTCTCGTGTCCTCTGTTTACCGCGACGAGCGCGGATCTTTCGCCGTTGGTGCGTCGAGTGATGTCGCCTCGCGCGAGATGAATCGGAATCCGCCGGAACCCGCATTGGCAGGAAAGTGCTCCGCTGCAACTGCTTCGAGCGTACCGCCGGGGTCGACCTCAAGGAACTGAATGCACTGAATCGTCGCGCGTCGATTTCCGTTGCGCGGGTCGCGCGGGTTGAGTCGATCAAGGAGCGCGAGCATGGACGCGCGATCAAGTTCATGCCGACCAGGCCCAGTGATGGTGGTCGACAAGAGAAAGACGCAATCGGCACCGGAGCGCAACGCTTCGGTCAACGCTTCGATGGGGCTCGATCGACCGCTTGGAATGACCTCGTTGCGAAGCCACATGATTGCGGCCGCGCGTTCAGCTTTGCTCGCGTTGTGAAGCGCGGCGGGCGTTCCGCCGAACGCGATCGCGCCATCGCGACGAAACGCGATGAGCGCAAATTGCTGCGTCGGCTCGAGTCGCGCAAGCGATCGCTCCACTTCATCGACAATCGCTGGGAAACTCCCAACCATCGAGCCGGACGCATCGACGACGTAGGCCACTTTCGTGGCATTTCCGGCGACAAGACCAGCGAAACTCGCGCCGACGCGCGACGCGGGAGATTCGGCGGCCATTGACTCTGCGCCGAACCGTCGTGCGAGTCCGTCGAGCGCTTCATTGCGTGGCCCGCCAGTTTCGAGTGCGCGTAATCGAGCATCGAGGGCGTCTGCGGATCGCGTCGCGTTGGCGTTCTCGTGCGCGTTCGGTTGTGTCACGCTCGGCGCGTTCGAAGTCGAAGCGCGCGGCGTCGGGCTCGCAGGCGCAGGTTGAAAGAAATCGGCGGTGAGCACGATTGGCGGGGGCTCCTTGCGCAGCGCTCCCGAAACGCCCCACGCAGTTCCGAGGAGGGCGAGCGCGATCACTCCGTGCAGCGCGAGCGAAACAACGACGGCGCGTGTGGTACCGCGCGTTGAGGCGGCATTGGTTCCTCTTCGTGGAACACCCGATGGTGCACTCACCGCGGGCGCGCGCGACCCAGCAGCAACTTCGATCTCAGCATGGCGGTCGCGCAGATCCATCAGGAGCTCCTTCGGGAAATCCTACGGCCGAGCGATGTGCGAAACGCCAATGCCGCGTGATTCGCGCACTCACTCTCCATCGCCGCCGTCGTCGCCACCGCGACCACGGAAGATGAACCCGTCGAGGCTCCACTTGCCGGGGCCGGTCAGCGTCAGCCCCGCCGCAAGGACGATCAGACTGAGTTGGCTCAACGCTTGGCTGCGCGCAAATGCGGAGTTCGGATCGGTGGGGGTCCACAGCGAGGACCACGCATTTGGAATCGACGGCGTTGCGAGGATGAGGAGCGCGATTGCCCAAAGAAGGAGGCCGCCCGACCAGATGCGACTGAAGAGCCCGATGAGGAGGAACGCGCCGCCAAGGAGTTCGAAGACGGTGATCGTCCACGCCCACACTTGGGGTTTCGGGAGGCGGAGTCGGTCGAGCGTGAGCGTCAACTCGTGAAGCGCGCGCGCTTGGTAACCCGCGGCATCCGCGGCGACGAGGGGGATCGGAGGGGTGTCTTGCGCGATCGGAGCGCGGACGCGAACGATGCCCGCTGATGATGCTGGTGCTGCGCCGCTGAAATCACCGTCGAAGCGGCGGAAGTCGCCCGAGGTTGGTTCAGCCGAGACGACGCCGAGCTCGCGCAAACGAGCGCCCGCATCGCCGGAGAATTGCCCGATCTCCATCGCGTGGTGCCAACCCACGGGAACGAACGCGAGGAAGAGGATGATTCTCGCAAGAAGCGGCACGAAGTTGGCTGCGGCCTGTTGGCTGAACTTCTTCATGGCTTCTCGCGGATGCTTGAGTTCCCGGTGGAGGGAGTTGGAGGCGGATGTCGAACGCGGACGAGGACGGCGAACGAGGGGGCGAACTGCCGGAACGGTGGCGAGTTCCGAATGGAGCCCGAGCGTGGCAGATCGCCCGTCGGCACGAAAGAGGGGAATCGGCTCAAAGGTCGTTTCTCGTACAATCTCCGCCTCCGCGGGCGTGGCGGAATTGGCAGACGCACGGGATTTAGGTTCCCGTGGGGTAACACCCGTGCAGGTTCGAGCCCTGTCGCCCGCATGTTTGAGCGCTCGCGACTGGCGGGCTGCTGAAGCTTCGCTTCAAGTGCCCGCTCTCGCTCGCTTTGGCGTGAATGACGTGGTTTGAGCGCTCGAGCGCGGCTCTTGCCGCGCCCTCGCTTTGGCGTGAATCGCGCCAAAGGGAGCCGCCGCAGCGGCGACCGCGAAAGCCACGCGAGCCGCCGCAGCGGCGACCGCGACAAACTTTGAGCGCTCGCGACTCGCTTCGCTTTCGCTCGCTCTGGTCGGCCCCCTTGGAGTGAATCCTCGGCGACCGCGCGAACCCACTCCCACCTCTCTTCAGGCAGACCCCTGCATCCTGCCGATACGCTCTCCCTATGGAGTGGACCCCTCGAAGTTGGGAGCAGAAGCCCTGCACGCAGCAGCCCGTTTATCCCGACGAGGCGGCGCTTCTCCGCACGCTCGAGGAGATCGCGGCGCTTCCGCCGCTCGTCACGAGTTACGAAATCGAGGCGCTGAAATCGCAACTCGCGGAGGCTGCGCGCGGCGAACGCTTCATCCTTTGGGGTGGCGATTGTGCGGAGAGTTTCGCGGATTGTTCGTCTGCCTCGATCGCGTCGAAACTCAAGATTCTGTTGCAGATGTCGCTCGTACTCGTGCATGGAACACGAAAGCGCATCACACGCATTGGCCGTTTCGCTGGCCAATACGCAAAGCCGCGCAGCACGGCGACCGAAACGCGCGACGGGCTCGAATTGCCGAGTTTCCGCGGCGACAACGTCAATCGCCCGGAATTCACCGTCGAAGCGCGCACGCCAGACGCGCAACTCTTACTCCGCGGCTACGAACGCAGCGCACTCACGCTCAATTTCATTCGCTCGCTCGTCGATGGCGGCTTCGCCGATCTTCATCACCCTGAGAATTGGGATCTCGCGTTTGTGAAGCATTCGCCGCTCGCGGCGGAGTATCAGCGCATGGTCGATTCGATCGGTGAAAGCCTGCGATTTATGGAAACGCTCGCAGGCGGCACGATCACCGCGATGCAGCGCGTCGACTTCTTCACAAGCCACGAGTTACTCGTGCTTGCCTACGAATCCGCGCTCACGCGACGGGTTCCGCGTCGCGAAGGTTGGTTCAACCTGTCGACGCATTTGCCGTGGATCGGGCTGCGGACGAGTGATCCAACCGCCGCACACGTTGAGTTTTGTCGGGGAATTCGCAATCCCGTCGGTGTCAAAGTTGGGCCAGACACGACCGCCGAACAATTGCTTTCGACCGTGCGCGCACTCTCGCCGGACGGTGAGTCAGGCCGCGTCGTGCTCATTGCACGTTGTGGCGCGCATCGCATTGCACGCACGCTTCCGCCGCTTGTTCGTGCGATGCGCGATGCGGCGCTCCCCGTTGTTTGGATTGCAGATCCGATGCACGGCAACACCGAAACGGTCGTTCCGACGAGTGGCGCGTGGGCCGGAAAGAGCGTGAAAACGCGGAAATTCGGCCATATTCTCGCAGAGGTCGAGCAAGCCTTCGAAATCCACCGGATGGAAGGCACAACGCTCGCAGGCGTGCACGTCGAACTCACTGGCGAAGATGTCACCGAATGTACGGGCGGCGCGCGCGGGTTGACCGACGACGATCTCTCGCGGGCCTATCGCTCGCAAGTCGATCCGCGGCTCAACTACGAGCAGGCACTTGAGTTGGCGATGCTGATCGCGCGGCGAGCAGCGGGGCGGTAGCGGCTAGTCAAGAGCGGCTAGGCGCAGCAGGGTGGTCGCGGGGGCGGTGTGCGCGGACGCACGCCCTCAGTTCGTGCCTGGCGGTCACCGCCATCCCGCGGGTGCGTCCAGCCATGCGCCGTGAGCCGTATACTCCGCCCCCCATGTCTCGCCGACGCGTCGTCATTACTGGTCTAGGCCCCGTCACCGCCCACGGCGTCGGGATCGACCCACTCTGGTCCGCTCTCACCGAAGGCCGCTCGGCGCTCGCGCCGATTCGCGCCTTTGATGCGTCGGGCTTTCTCGCCGCGTCGGGCGCGGAGTTGCCCTCCGACTTCGACGTGAAGGATCTCGTTCCGAAGAGTTACCGCAAAGCGACGAAAGTCATGGCGCGCGACATTGAGATCGCGGTTGGTGGCGCGCTGACGGCCGTGCGGGATGCTGGCCTCGCGACCCGCGGTACCGATCCCGACAATCCGCCGACCATCCGCCCCGATCGCGTGGGTTGTCACATCGGTGCGGGCCTCATCGCGGCGGAACTCGACGAACTCACCGGCGCACTCGCGTCGTCGCGCAACGCGGCGGGCACGTTTGACCCAGGACACTGGGGCCAACAGGGCATGCAGGAGCTCACGCCGCTTTGGCTCCTCAAGTACCTCCCGAACATGCTCGCCTGCCACGTGACGATCATTCACGATTGCCAAGGGCCGTCGAACACGATCACTTGCAATGAAGCGTCGTCGGGACTTTCGCTTGCGGAAAGCCAACGCGTCATTGAGCGCGGTGCGGCCGACGCGTGCCTCTCGGGTGGCGCCGACAGCAAGATGAACCCGATGGCGTATCTGCGGCAAGAACTCGCGGGACGATTTGCGCGATGTACGCCGAGTGATGACGCAACGCGCGTTGTGAAGCCGTTTGATACGAACGCGACGGGCACGCTTGTTGGCGAGGGCGGCGGCATTCTTGTCGTCGAAGCCGAAGAAACCGCGAAGGCTCGCGGCGCACGCATTCATGCAGTGCTCGCAGGAACGGGCGCTTCGCAAAGTTGGTGTGACGACACGGTCGGACTCGTGCCCGACGCGTCTGGCGAATCTCTCGCCGATGCGATTCAAGCGGCGCTTCGCGATGCGGGCCTCACCGCTGCCGACATCGATGCCATCATTCCGTTTGGCTCAGGCGTTCCATCACTCGATGCGCTTGAGAAGAACGCGCTCGAGCGCGTCTTTGGCGCAAATCTCGCGACGAAACCACTCGTCACGCTCGCGCCCTCGATCGGTACGACATGCGCTGGTTTCGGCGCGATTGCTGTTGCCGTCGCGTGTCGCGCGCTCACCGAACAGAAACTTCCCGCGCGACTCAACACATCCACCGCACCAGGTCTCGATGCGCTCGCCGCGCCGAGTGCATCGCGCAAACTCCGTCACATTCTCATCGCGACACCAAGCCTCGGCGGCCAAAACAGCGCTGCAGTCGTTTCTCAATTCGATTCGCGCCACGCTGCACTCTGAGAGACGAAGAAGTAGACGAAAGAAATAGACGAACGACGAAACATGACTACCACGAAAAACAACCGTCGCGTCGTTGTCACCGGCATGGGCTGGGTGACGCCACTTGGCCACGAGGTCGACACCGTTTGGAAGCGCCTCCTCAACTCAGAGAGCGGCATGGGGCCAACGACGCGTTTCGACGCGCGCACGTTTCCCACGAATTTCTCGGCGGAAGTGCGCAATTACACGATTGCGCCTTTCGTGAAGGACGCATCGGTGCACGCGACCGCGGGCCTCAATTCGCAGTTCGCGCTTGGTGCAGCGAGTCAGGCGTGGCGACAATCGGGGCTTGAAGGTTTCGCAGGACTCAATAAGAAGCGCATCGGTCTCTACTTAGGCGCGGGCGAAGGTGTCATCGATTTCGACAATTACGCAGCGTCGAATCTCGCGGGTTGGAATGCGGAAGAACGCAAGATTGACGGCGTTCGCTGGGCCGAACACGCGCATCGCGCGATGGATCGGATGCGCGAAGTCGAGCAAGAACCAAACATGCCGCTCGCGCACCTTGCGCGCGAGTTCGGCATTCGCGGGCCAGCGCTCAACTGTCTCACCGCGTGTGCCGCAAGCACGCAAGCGATTGGTGAAGCGTTTAGTCTCATTCAACGCGGCGACACCGACGTCATGCTTTCCGGCGGCACGCACACCATGATCCACGTCCTCGGCGTGACGGGCTTCAATCGCCTCACCGCGCTGTCGACTTCGAAGGGCGATCCAACGAAGGCATCGCGGCCGTTCGATGCAACGCGCGACGGATTCGTCATGGGCGAAGGATCGGGCATGATCGTGATGGAAGCACTGGACCACGCACTTGCGCGCGGCGCGACGCCGCTCGCCGAAGTCGCGGGCTACGGCTCGAGCGCCGACGCGTTCCGCATCACCGACATTCATCCCGAAGGCCGCGGTGGCGCTGCGTCGATGGCGATGGCGCTTTCGCAAGCGGGCATCGATCCGCTCGCGCGCCGCGCCGACGGCCGCGCTGCGATCGACTACATCAGCGCACACGGCACGGGTACGAAGGAGAACGATTCGATCGAAACCCGCGGCGTGAAGCGCGTTTTCGGCACGAACGCGAAAGACATTCCGATGAGTTCCATCAAGTCGATGATGGGTCACCTCATTGCGGCCGCGGGCGCGGTGGAGTTCATGACGTGCGTCCTCGCGATCCGCGACGGCATGCTGCCGCCGACAATCAACTACGGCACACCCGATCCAGACCTCGACCTCGACTATGTGCCAAACAAGGCACGCAGCGCAAAGGTCGATATCTGCCTCTCGAACTCCTTCGGCTTCGGCGGACAGAATGACACGTTGGTCGTGAAGCGCTTTAGCGCGTGACGTTTGAAACGCATCAGCGCGTGACGTTTGAAGCGCTTCAGCGCGAGAACATGACGTCTTCGCGCGAGCGTTCGTGTCGCGGGCATTCGTGTCGCGGGCGGAGGGGCCGACACACGCGCAGACTTCATAAACTCTTCGCTTGTGTGAAGGCTGTTCGCGAGTAGGGTTCGTTCTACTTATGGCGAGGATCTCTCGAAATCGCTTGGTAGCGCGAGCAGTTGAAACTCTTGGTATCCGAGCGCCGCGCATTCAACGCATCCGCACACTGCTTCTAGGTGTTGCCGCGCTCGTTTCTGCCAGCATCATCGCAGCGTCGACAGCGGCTGCGCCGCCGCGCGTCGTCGCGTGGGGTTGGAGCGGATTTGCCAATCTTCAGTCAACGGGGTCCGCGCGATTGATTGCCACGGGCCAGAACCACACGGTCATCGTGCGAACCGATGGGGTCATCAGTGCATTTGGCCGCGCCGAAGCGCAGTGTGCGCCGCCCGCGGATCTTGATGGCGCGCGTATCACTCGACTCGAAGCAAGCCCACTCCACAACGCAGCGCTTCTCGACGACGGCACGCTCCGGTGCTTCGGAGTCAACTTGAATGGCCAGTGCGATGTGCCGCGTGATCTCGGCGTCTGTGTCGATGTCGCTGTTGGTGCGTATCACACGATCGCACTGCGCGCGGACACGATCGTCGCGTGCTTCGGCGACGACACCTTTGGCCAATGCACGCCACCATTCAAACTCGTTGCGATGACAGACGTTGCTGCGGGATATCGCCACTCATGTGCGATTGATGTGGGCGGCGACATCTTCTGCTGGGGCTACAACATCTACGGACAATGCGATGTGCCGAGCGACGCCGGCGCGGCGCGCGCCATCGCGGCCGGCGAAGCGCACACGGGCATCGTGCGCATCGACGGTACGGTGCGGCTGTGGGGCTACAACGAGTATGGGCAGTGTGATGTCCCGAAAGAACTCGGGAGCGTGCGGAAACTCGCGGTTGGCGGACAACACAATCTCGCGTGGACGGAGAGAGGTGCGTTGGTCTGCTGGGGGCAGTCGTCGAATGGAACGTGCGACATTCCACCGGAACTGATCGCCTCGCTTGATGATGTCGTCGACATCGCCGCCGGGGGCGGCCATAATGTCGCGCTCCTCGCCGACGGTACGGTGTATCGCTGGGGTTTCAACGATTACGGCCAAGTGAACGCGCCGAGCTCGCTTGGAGCGGTTCGCGCGGTCGCGGATGGACGGTTTCACACCCTGTTTCTTGAAGAGAGTGGTGCGGTCAAAGCGATTGGCTACAACACGTTCGGCCAATGCACACCGCCGTCGAATCTCGGTGCGGTTGCGCAGATTTCCGCAGGTTGGCTCCACAGTCTTGCGCTGACCGAGGCGGGTGAAGTGCGCGCATGGGGATTGAATTCTGCGGGTTCGACCAACGTGCCCGCGGATGTGGGGAGCGCGACGCGCATCGTCGCGGGCGGCTTCTTCAACATCGCCGAGCGAGCTGATGGCACGCTGCGCGCGTGGGGCGATGGCACCTCGGGTCAGACGATGATTCCTGCCGGCGTGGCTTCGGTCGCTGAATTCGACGCAGGTGGATATCACGCTGCCGCCATCAAGAGCGACGGAAGCATCGTTTGTTGGGGGAACAACTCATTGAATCAATGCGTTGTCCCGCCCGCAGGCGGTCCGCTTCATGCACTCGATTGCGGCGGCTACCACACGGTTGCGTTGCGAAGCGACAATACGGTGTTCGCATTTGGCGACAATCAACGAGGCCAATCGACGGTCCCCGCGGATCTCGGCGTGGTCCGCGCGGTACGTGCTGGTCGCGAGCATTGCGTCGCGCTCCGCGAGGATGGTTCATTGCGGTGTTGGGGGTCCAACACGGAGTTTCAGTGCACGCAGCCTGTTGGACTCCTCGCACGAGGTGAGCGCGTTCGCGCGGTACATGCGGTGGGCGATCGAACTATCCTTGAACTCGCGCGGACGACGCCCGACATTGATGGTGATGGCGCGGTTGGGGCGGCTGATCTTTCGATGCTTCTTCTCGCGTGGGGTCCGTGTGTTTCGGCTGTGTGCGATGCAGATTTGGATGGCGATGGCGCGGTCGGTGCGTCGGATCTCGCGCTTCTGCTGAAGGCATGGGAGTAGTTCGCGTTGAGCGCTGCTCATGATGGCTGCTCATGATGGCTGCCCTTGGGCGCATGATGGGCGCGCCTCCGGTGCATGGGGCGTGACCCGTTTTCGATTCGCACAGCGTGTCACAGAGCGGCGAATGGTCACTCGTTTCGCGTACGCTTCTTCGTGTGACGATTGACGGCCCCATGCCCTCCACGCGACGTTGGCGCATCGTGCGCGCAGTTGCGGCACTCAGCCTCGGAGCGCTGATGACCGCCGTCATCCTCGCACTCATCCCGCCCGCGGGACGGCCCGCGCTTCCGTCTGACGCGGCTGTGCGCGGCGAAGCGCTTGAGCAGGCGCTCGTCGCCGCCGTCACGAAGGTGCGCAATCCGGCAGGGGAAGAGTGGGCGATCGCGATCGACCCGGCCGACGTCAACGCGTGGCTTGCGACGAGACTGCCGAAGTGGGCGGCGCACGATCCTGAGTTCGCGCCGTTCGCCGCCGCAAGTGCAGTACGAATCGGCTCCGAGGATGGCGCAGTGATCCTCGAGACGACGCTCGAGGCGCCTCTTGGCCCAGGCGAGCTCGGCTTTGTTGCAACCGTTCGCATGCCGCTCGAACTTGCCGAGGGCGAGGAGCGGCTCTTCGTCGATATCGGCGGGGTGCGGATCGGCCGCCTCCCCATCCCGCTTGCCGAGGCTGGGTTCGACGCGGCGGGCAAGTTTCTGGATGAACTTCAGCGGCTCGAGGCGCGTCACCCCGGCCGCCGCTTCCGGCTCGGGGACGGTCGGTTCATCGAGGTTCGCGCCATCTCCTGCGAGGACGGGCGGATCAAGATCCGGTTCGCGACGCTTCCCGCGGCTGCGTCGGCCGACTGATCACGAACCGCCACCATCGCGGTGGCTTCGGCTACATTGCGCCGTCTATGCCAGAGCTCACGATCAACGGCAAGAAGCACTCCTTCAAGCCTGGGCAGTCGATCCTGCAAGCCGCCCTCGACCAAGACGTTGAGGTCCCGCACTATTGCTATCACCCGGGCCTCTCGGTGGTGGCGAATTGCCGCATCTGCCTCGCTGAGGTCTGGCAGCCCAACGCGAAGACCGGCAAACTCGAGCCCTTCCCGAAGCTCGTGCCGACCTGCCAGCAGCCCGCCGCTGAAGGCATGGTTGTGTACACCGACAGCCCGAAGGCGGTCGCGAACCAGAAGTCGGTGATGGAGTTCCTGCTCATCAATCACCCCGTCGATTGCCCTGTGTGCGATCAGGCGGGTGAGTGCCACTTGCAGGATTACTCCTACCAGTACGGTCGCGGTCAGAGCCGCTTCACCGAAGCGAAGAACAAGCAGCCGAAGAAGGACATCGGCCCGAACGTCCTTCTCTACAGCGATCGTTGCATCATGTGCACGCGCTGTGTGCGCTTCACCCGCGAAGTGACGGGCACGAATGAACTCATGGTCGATGGCCGCGGTTCGACCGAGCAAATCGACATTTTCCCAGGCATGGCGCTCGACAACGAGTTGTCGGGCAACGTCGTCGATCTCTGCCCCGTCGGCGCACTGCTCGACAAGGACTTCCTCTTCCAGCAGCGCGTGTGGTTCTTGAAGAAGACCCCGTCGATCGACGGCATCACCGCGTCGGGCGACAACATTTCCGTCGAGCACAACGACGGTCGCGTCTACCGCGTGAAGCCGCGGCAGAACGACGACGTCAACAAGTGGTGGATCACCGACGAAGTGCGTTACGGCTGGAAGTTTGTCCACTCGGATGCGCGTTTGACGTTGCCTTCTACAAGATCGCGCGATGCGTTTGATCCGCTGAAGCCGATGGAAGCGTGGCGCGAAGCAGTCGCGGCGGTCGACGCCGCGATGTCGGCGTGCGTGTCGGTGAAGAAGAAGCACCTCGCGCTTCTCGTGAGCCCGATGCTCTCGTGTGAAGACGCGTACAACCTTGCGCGCTACGCGCTGTCGATTGACGCGGACGCGATGCTCGCCGTTGGCCCAGTGCCGTTCCAAGGCGAAGACAAGACGTTCCCCGGCGGATTTACGATTCGCGCGGAGAAGGCGCCGAACGCGCGCGGTGTTCGCCGTGTGCTCGAAGCACTCGCGGGCGGCAAGCCTGTCGCGAACGCGCAGGGCTTTGAACAAGCGATCGCAAGCGGCAAGTACGGCGCGGCGATTGTGACGGGCAATTACCCAAGCGATTGGGTGACGCCGGCGCTTGCAGCGTCGTTGAAGTCGGTTGAGACGATCATCGCGATCGACACGTTGCCGAACGCCGTGACGGCGATGGCGACGGTCGTGCTTCCAGGCGCCGCGTGGGTTGAGAAGGCTGGATCCTTCGAGAACGCCACGGGCCGCCTGCAGAGCTTTGAACAGGCGATCGAGCCAGTTGAATTTGCGAAGAGCGAGTCGCAGATCGCGCTTGATCTCGCGGCGGCGCGCGCGGGTCGCGTGGCCGCGGGTTACTGCGCGGTGTCGACGCGCGCGGAGATGGCGAAGGTCGCGGGGCTTGAGTGCATGGCGAATGCAGTGCATGCGCCTGAAGAGACAGCGACCGTCGAGAGTGACATGGTGATGGTCGAACTCTGAGCGGCTCGCGCGGCTCATGATGAAACGGTGCCTGGCACGTGCCGTCCAGTGCCACGCACTGGGCGGCACGTGCCGTTTACAGAAGTATGCAAGTCCAAATCTTGCGGCGTAAGCCTTTGAGTGTGTCGCTGCATGGTGCCTGGCACGTGCCATGCAGTGCCAGGCACTGACTGGCACGTGCCGTGCACCGTTCGGTGCTGATCTCCCAACCTCCGCCCCATGTTGCCGCGACGCGCCGACATCTCCGAAGTCTGGACGCAAGCGTGGCCCACCATCGTCGCCATGCTGAGCTACACGCTCATGCAGTTCATCGACAGCCTCATGGTTTCGGTGCTCGGCCCGATGGCGGTCGCCGGTCAAGGCAACGGCGGCATTTGGTCGTGGGTCGCGATTTCGTGCGCCTTCGGCATTCTCGCGCTCGTCAACACACTTGTGGCACAGCGGGTCGGTGCGGGCCGCACCGACGAAGTCGCGCGCTACGGGTGGGCTGGGCTCTGGATTTCGCTCGGATATTGGCTCGCGGTCTTGGTGCCATTCGCGCTCGTCATCGAGCACGCCTTCCGCGCGATGGGTCACGAGCCCGAACTCGTCGCGATTGAAACGACATACGCGCGCGTCCTCCTCGGCGGCGCCGCAATCACGCTCGCCGCGAAAGCACTCTCAAACTTCTTCTTCGGCCTCCAAAGCCCGAAGGTGATCACAGTCGCGGCGATCGCGGGCAACGTCGTCAACGTCGTTGCAAACTACACCTTCATTTACGGCGAGCGCGGACTTCCTGAACTTGGTTTGCCCGGCATCCCAGGTATGCCGAGCTACGGCGTAACCGGCGCGGCGATCGGCACACTCATCGGAACCGCCGCGGAAGCGCTCATTCCGCTCGCGATCTTCCTGTCGCGTCGCTTCGATCGCCTCTACGCGATTCGCGCTGCGTGGCGGCCTGATCGCGCGGCAATCGTCGATGTCCTCAAACTCGGTTGGCCCGCGGGGCTGCAGTTCGCGAACGAAATGATCTGCTGGGCGCTCTTCATGACCGTGCTCGCGGGAGGTTTCGGCAGCGAACACATGACCGCGGGTTGGGCCGCGATGCGGTTCGTCCACATCTCGTTCATGCCTGCGGTTGGTCTTTCGACTGCAGCGACCAGCCTCGTCGGAAAACACGTTGGCGAGAAAAATCTCGATGCCGCGGCGCGCTCGGCGCACATCGCGGTCGGCATGGCCGTGCTGTGGATGGGCGCGTGTGCACTCGGCTTCGTCGTCTTCCGGCATGAGTTGACGAACGTCTTCATCGACGCCGACACCGCCGCGGAAAGCGCCTCGCGCATCCGTGCGATCGGCGCGGGGATCTTCATCTGCGCATCGATCTTCCAACTGCTCGACGCGGTTGGCATCGTCTACACCGGCGCTCTGCGCGGCGCGGGCGACACGCTCTTCCCAGGCGTCGTAACGGTGGTGCTCTCGTGGGTGGTCATCATCGGCGGCGGCATCGTGATGACGCGCGTCGCGCCGCAACTCGAATCAATCGGTCCGTGGCTCGCGGCGACCGCGTACATCGTGCTGCTCGGCATCGTCCTCGCCATCCGTTTCGAGCGCGGAGGCTGGCGGCGATTGCATCTCATGAAGGATGCGGCCACCGAGAGCGCGTGAGAAGCCGTACTCGGCTCAACGCAACGCGCGTCCAACACGGCGGGGTTATCGGCGCGCGTCCTCCTCGCGCCGCGCGTCCTCCTCGTACGCGACCCGCCGATTGGCCGAATCACGGCAAACGGCTACACTCCGACCCCTTGCGCGGTCCTGCAGAAGCAATCGCGCCAAGCACATTCGCACGCCTTTTCAGGTTGGAAGAACACTCGATGAGCGGACTCGACACGGTGATTGGTGGCAAGGCGGGAAACCCCGAAGCGGTCAAGAAGCATCTCGCCGAGGCTGATCGGCTCGAGAAGGCGCGTGACCGCGATGGTGCGGTGCGCGAACTTCGCGCGGCGCGCGAGCTTTCCGACAACCAGAACATCACGTTCAAGCTGGCCTATCTCCTCGACCTCGGTGGCGAAGAGAACGAAGCGGTGCAGCTCTACACCGAAATCACGAGCTGCAAGAAGCCGCACCTCAACGCGCTCGTCAATCTCGCGGTGATCTGCGAAGACCGCGGCGAGTATCTCCGCGCGGAGCGTCTGCTCACGCAGGTCATCGATACCGATCCGAATCACGAACGCGCGCGTCTCTTCATGAAGGACGTCGTCGCGAGCAAGGACATGCAAGTCGAAACCGATCCAGGCGCAAGCCCGCTTGGAAACGCGGTGCTCGACACGCCTGTCACCGATTTCGAACTCTCGGTTCGCGCGCGCAACTGCCTCAAGAAGATGCAGATCCGCACGCTCGGCGACCTTCTCAAGATCACCGAAGCCGAACTCCTCAGCTACAAGAATTTCGGCGAGCAATCACTCGTCGAAATCAAGGGAATGCTCGCTTCGAAGGGCCTTCGCCTCGGTCAGGGTCTCGAAGGTCAGGGTCGCGTCGGTGTTCGCAAGGACATCCTCGACGAACTCAAGGCGACCGTGCCGGAAGCCGTGCTCAACAAGCCAATCTCGGCGCTCGAACTCTCGGTGCGTGCACGCAAGGCGCTGCAACTTCTCAACATCGCGACGCTCGGCGAACTCGCTTCGCGTACCGAGGCAGAGTTGATGGGCGTGAAGAACTTCGGCGCGACGAGCTTGCACGAAATTCGCGATCGTTTGGTCCAACACGGCCTCTCGCTTCGTACGCTGAGTTGATCTCACAGGCGAACAACCTGCGCGTGTTCGCGTAGGTGCCTGACGTCACGGAAGGAGCTTGCATGGATCCGCAGGCCTTCGATCGAAACAGGCGCAACTTCATCCTCACCGCTGCGGTTCTCGCGGCTGGTGGTGCGTTGTCGTGCGAACAACCGCAAGGCCTGAAGCGATCGCGCTCTTCAAAGCCCCTTGAGGGTGGCGATGCGGGTGGCGATGCGGGTGCCTCTGGTGCGTCGGGTGCCGCAACCCCCAGCGGAACTGCATCGAAGTCTGCGCAAAGTGGCGACGCAGCCAAGCAACCTGCGGCAAACGCTGCGAAGCAAGGCACCGACGCAGCGAACGCCGAAGGCGCGAAGCCAAAGCCTCCTGCGCCGCCGGTGGAGCGTCCGCTGCCGCCAACCACAGAACCTGCGATCCGTGTGAAGAGCGGGGGACTGCCGAAGTCCGATCCGAAGATTCGCATCGATGGCCCTGGTGCGCATCTCTGGATCATCGAGCCGGGAAACGCTCAACCAGGCACGGTCGGACAATCGCCCGTCGAGTTCCGCTGGACCGACGCGGGCTGGAAGGCGACCGAAGCGGCGGGAACATCGCGCGCGCGGCCGCTCGCACTGCCTGCACGCGCGACGCTCGAAATCATGGCGCTGCGCGATGAACCGCAGCGGTTGAAAATCTCCGGCGTGCCGACGATCACAAGTGGCAAAGAGAGCGAGTGGCCGGGCACCGTGCGACTCGTGCCGCAGCCGACCGATCCCAATGAGCCGGTTGACGTGATCCACGAAGTTCCGATGGAGACGTATCTGCCGGGAGTGCTCGCGCAGGAACTCTTCAACAAGTGGACGGTGAACGTCCATCGCGCGCAGGCCGTCGCCGCGCGCAGTTGGGCGCTCTGCGAAATCGCGCAATGGCGCAATCGCCGCCACTTCGACGTGGTCGCGGGCGAACTCGGCCAAGCATGGATCGGTGCGACGAAACATCAACGCAGCATCGACGCCGTCGCAGACACGCGCGGTGAGGTCTTGCTTTGGACCGGTCGCGTGGTGCCCGCGTACTACTCAAGTTGCTGCGGCGGCGAACGCGCAAGCGCGCGCGATGCGATTTCATCGTCGATCGTGCACGACATTCCGCCGCTGATGGTGACGAAGAAGGACGGGCGCGATTGTTGTTCGTCGGCACCGACCTATCGCTGGCA
>JBJOHQ010000214.1:0-5444 GCA_046047595.1 Planctomycetota bacterium
TTTCGGAAGAGAACAACCGACGCCGTTTGGGTGTGCACAAAGGAGCGTTTCCCTTGTTGGCCGACTTCTCCGGCGCAATGAAAGCCAGCGAGCGCACCGGTTTTGAGGCGTCGCAAGACCATGCTCGCGTCGTGATCAGGGGTTGAGAAGAAACGAGTCCCGCGCGTATTGCATGTCAAGAGCAGCGCGGCTTTCACTGGATCGCGTAACTGTTCGCGATCGAGCATCATCGCGAGGTCATCTTCCGCGGTCTGTTGGTCGCGAATCTGGAAGCACACCGTCTGCCCAGCATGTGGGCGATCGCCGAGCGTGATACTTCCCGTCGCCGAATCAACGGCAAGGACAGGCCGCACGAGATAGTCGCCTCGCCCGCGCCGTTGTTTGGTGCAATCGACTGCAATTCCAACGAGCAGACCTTGGCCGATGCAGGCGCGGTCCGACTCTGAAAGTGCCTCGACCATTTCCCGAACTGCATCGATGGCGCGCTGACCGTTCAGTGCGAGAATCTCGTTTCCGCGCGCGGCAGTGACCACGAACTCGCTGCCAATCGGCCGACATCCTTGGCTCACAAGTCCAGAGATTTCGATGTCACCGAAGATCGAGAGTCCCACAATTCCTGCGTGTGAAACGTGACGATCCGCCGCAAGCACGTTGAGTCCAGCGTGCGACGCGCCGCTTGCGATACCGCCGAAAATTCGCGCGCCTTCGGGCCCAGCCGCCGCATCGATCGCAGCGCAGGCTTCGCCAGGATGAATCGAGTGTGGATCGGCGAAGAGAATCGTTCCGCGATGCGCGAGCGCGCCGCCCCCAGCGCCCTCATCGGGCGGGAGGCTGATGCGTTGTCGGATGAAGCCTTCACTCCAGACCGTCGGCGGACCATCTTCAAGGTCGAACCAAAAAGGGCGCGCGACAATGCCCGGAGCAGAGAGCGCAAGCACCGACAAGCCGGGTGTGTGTTCGACTTCGCGCGTGCCTTGGACGACGCTCTCCACGGTGGTCGCGAGGAGGTGCGCTGGGTGGAGTTCTCGCCGCAGATAGTCGAGCGAATCACGCAACAGTGCACGGTGATGAAAACTCGCGAAGACGAAGAGGATGTCCGGTCGAAGCGTGGAAGCTGCTCGGAGTTTCGCGACGATTTCACGCGCGGCGGCGCGGGTGTCGGCGAGTTCAGACAACGCCGACAACGCGGAGATGGATCGTTCAGTTCTCAACGCCATGCAGGGTGACGGGACAAGCCGGAGATGAAAGCGGACTTTTTGCGAAATTTCGGGGTCTTTCGAAAAAACTCGAATGACTTTCGGTGGGGTGATGAACGACTTGGAGGGGAGGTGGGGGTGACGGGCAGGTGGGTCGATGGCGGGGAGCTCGCGTTAAGGGTTCCCGCCTAAGGGATGACGGCGTTTGGAAGCGAACTTCTGCGGAGTCGCGGACCGCATCCCCTCAGTTCGTCAAGGCTCGTTTCCATGAGTAGTCTGCCCGTGAGTGGTAGGTCCATGGGCGGCAAGGCACCGAGCGGATCCCCTCGACTTTGAGCGGCTCCCTTCGACTTTGAACGGCCCTCTTCGACTCTGAACGACCTCAAACGACCTCGAAAAACGGCCGCGAGCTGATGTCCGAGAATCAAATGCGACAAGCCACTCGATGAAGCCCTTGCATTTCGGGCTCCGATTCGGCATCATCCTCGATCCCCCGACGGTCGTGCGGTCTGCGGCTCGACGCATCGCGGGGGAGAGGCGACTCCGTTTGGAGAGCCCGCCTCGCGCGGACCACGCGCGAAGTGACGCCGTGTGAATGTACGAGTGAGAGCACGCAGAACTTAGCCACACAGGATCGACTGTGCCGAATACCGAATCAGCCAAGAAGCGCGTCCGCCAATCCGCAGCCCGCAACGCTCGCAACCTTTGGCGCAAGCGTCGCGTGAAGAACGACATGTCCGACTTCCTCAAGGCCGTTGCTTCGGGCGACGCTGCTGCAGCGGAGAAGGAAATGCGCAAGGCAGCTCGTACGCTCGACAAGGTCGCAGCAACGGGCACGCTTCACAAGAACACCGCTGCGCGCCGGAAGAGCCGCATGGCAGCGAAGGTTGCGGCTCTTCAGAAGAAGAAGTAATCGCCGCTCGATGGACGAGTCGCGTTTCTTCTTCGCGCGGTCGATTCCCTGTCGTTTCAGGCCGAATCGAACCGTGATGCAGGTTGAAGCAAAACTCGATTCCCGCGCCGTGTTCTTCGCGTTCTTCTTTGAACGTGCAACCAAAGAATGTTGAGTGCTGATCGACGCATTTGGAAGATTTTCTCTTTCATGGCCGAACGATCACGCAAGCAATCAAGACCCGCTCCAGCGCGTACAGCGCAGGGCGGGTCTTTCTTTGATGCCGCTGCGGGTGGCAACTTTCTCACGCGTTCGTATCTCGACGCATCGCGGCGTCCGCTGGAAGTTCTCTTCTTCCTGCTTCCCTTCATCGCGTACTACGAATACGAACTTGTTCGCGCGCTTCGCTCGCCCGATGGGCTTGTGACGAATGGCGCGCACCTCGCGATTTTGCGTCTCTTCGATCTCTTCGGACTCGACGCCGTCGCGCTCTCGCTGCCCGGTTTCTTGCTCGCGGGCATTTTCCTTGTGCAGCACGTTCTGTCGCGCGGCCCGTGGATTGTTGATCTCTCAGTGGTCGCTCGGATGTTCGTCGAGAGCACGGTGCTCGCAGTGCCGCTGCTCGTGTTTGCAGCGTTACTCGAGCGGCTCGTTCCGGCAGCCGGTGTTGATCAATTCAGTGCGTTGCCACTTGGTGCGCGGATCGCTGTGTCGATCGGCGCTGGGCTCTACGAAGAGCTTGTCTTTCGCATGGTGCTGATCGGTGTGCTCACATGGGTCCTTCTTGAACTCACCAATCTGAAGCGTGGTGCGGCGACGGCGACGGCGGTCGCGCTCGCGGCGATCGCATTCGCGGTGTATCACCCGCTTGCGGGCCCAGATGGCTCCGTATTGCCGACACGGGTTCTGTTCTTCGTCGGCGGTGGGCTCTACTTTGGCTTGCTCTACGTCCAGCGGGGCTTTGGAATCGCAGCGGCGACCCACGCCATCTTCGACATCGTCACCGCACTTTTGATTCCGCCGCCCGACACCATGTAGTTGGCGGTCCTTCACGAGCGTCTGACACCAAGCGAGTACCTTGCGCCGATGCTTCCTGGGCGACGAACAAAGACATCCTCGAACTCTGCGCTCGCGGTGTCGGCGCTGCACGGACTTCGTTCGGTGCAGACGGCAGTCAACATCGGGCAGACGATCGGCGAGGCGCTCGCAGACTTACGTGCGCGAACGATCGATCATCCGGTTGTCTATGTCTATGTCCTCGACGACGATGATCGACTCGTCGGGCAACTGCCGACGCGCGCGTTGCTCTTTGCCGCGCCAGAAACGCCTGTCCGCGACGCGATGCGGAAAGAACTGACGACGATCTCGATCGAAACTTCGCTCGACGACGCGCTCGCGATCTTCGCAAAGAGTCGCTTGCTCGCACTTCCAGTCGTCGATGGCGAAGGACGACTTGTCGGCGCGATCGATGTCGAGCAGTACGCGCGAGAGAGCCTTGAACGTGCAGAGCGCGAGCGTGTGCGGCAGGTCTTTCAGACGCTTGGTCTTGCAGTCGATCATCCCGAGGCGTTGACGGCGACCGAGAGTTTCCGCATGCGGATGCCGTGGCTTTTCTGCAACATTGGCGGCGGCATTCTCTGTGCCATCGTTGCGTGGATGTTCACAGACCTGCTCGAACGCGTGGTGCTTCTCGCGTTCTTTCTTCCGCTGGTGTTGACGCTTGGTGAGAGTGTCGCGATGCAATCGTTGACCTTGACCGTCGGAAGCGATCCCGGTCGGAGAACATGGGCGAGTGCGCTGAAAGCGCTGCGCAGCGAACTTGGTGCGGCAACGTTGCTCGCGGTCTGTTCGGGCGTTGTCGTCGCTTTGGTGAGTTTGATGTGGGGAGGCGGCGCGGCCGGGGCGTTGACCATGTTGACCGCTGTCGGGGCGAGCATGATTTTCGCAGCCGTCGCTGGAGGCGCGATTCCCATGATTCTGCACGCATTTCGGCTCGATCCGAGCGTCGCGGCGGGGCCGATCGCGTTGGTGCTTGCCGATACTGCGACGACCGCGATCTACTTCACGCTTGGGCTTGCGATCTTTGGTGCGGCAGCCGGTGAGGCGGGACTTCCAACTCCGTAACGCGACCCACCTCTCGCATCGTCCGAGGACAAGAAGCGGACGTCTTCCGCGGGTACACTCGCCCCGTGGCGAACAACGCGCAACGCGACCAACATTCCCGCTCGCTTGAGATTCGGGCCTCGGATATTCGATTGCTCTGTCTCGATGTCGATGGTGTCCTCACGGACGGTGGAATCTCGATCGATGACGCTGGGCACGAGACGAAGCGCTTTCACGTCCGCGACGGGGCAGCACTTCGGATGTGGTCGAAGATCGGACTCGAGATTGCGGTCATCACCGGTCGCAACGGCATGGCGCTGCGACATCGGTTGCGCGAACTTGGCGTGCGACATGTCATTGCGGGATCGAAGGACAAAGGTGCGGCGTTTGAATCGCTCCTCAAAGATCTCGCGCTCGTTCCATCGCAAGCCGCGATGATCGGTGACGATCTTCCTGACCTTCCGATTCTTCGCCGTTGCGGGCTTGCGATTGCGGTTGCTGATGCGTCGCCGGAAGTGCTCGAACTTGCGCACCTTGTGACCGCGCACACGGGCGGCAATGGCGCGGTGCGTGAGGCCGTGGAGCGGATTCTCAAAGATGCAGGTCGATGGGCTGAGGCGGTGCGCACGTTTGATCCAGAGTTTGGCGCGCCAGCGGGAGGTGTTGCGTGAAGCGTTCTCAGTTCGGATTCGACTTTGAGAATCTCCTGTTGCGTCGGCGTGGACTCGTCTTTGCGGTGCCAGCGGGCGCACTCGCGGTGCTTGTGATCGTCGCCGCAATGAACTTCGATGCTGGTACTTCGGGTCGAAAGAAACCGAGTCGTATCGAGGAAGCACAGGAATTGCTCGCGCCGCGCATCGCAACTGCAGACGAACTCGCGCGCGCATCGGGTTCGATCGCCGATCAAACCTCGGTCTCACTCGCTTCGGGCGCGTGGATTCAGGTTGCAGATGAAACAGGCCGTTTAGCGCAGCAGTACAGCGCGACGAAGTTGGAGCCGTTGCAGGGCAGCCAACTCGCGATGACTGAACCACGCTCGATGGTGTACATGAAAGATGGACGCGTGCTTGTTTTGTCGGCGCGCAAGGGTGTGGCATACGTGCCACGTCGCGCGCTCGAGTCGGGCACGCTGGAAGAAGACGTCGAAGTCCGCTTGTTCCGCCCAGAGGCGGGGCGCACAGTCGACATTGATCGCGATGTGCCTGCGGTTGTCGTCGTTGCCGAGCAGGCGCAATTCGACGGAGTGCTCGGTG
>JBJOHQ010000215.1:0-11741 GCA_046047595.1 Planctomycetota bacterium
CCGAAGAAAAGCCCAAAGATGGCGATGGGCCACATCTTGCGAGCGGTGCGCGATGGCGAAGGCATGCCTGCGTACCAGAGTTCTTCACCGTCGCGCAATTCGCTGCGAACAGCGTTGTCGAGCTCAGGGGTCAATCCAGCGATGGTTGACATGGGAGCTCAACCCTTCTTGACGAAGCAAGTCTTGAGTACCCAAACTTGCTTTCCCTCGCGCACCTCAATCTCTTCTGCGCTCGAGGTCGTGCGGATGTTCTTGTAGGTCGTGCCGCGTTTGATGGTCGTCTTCGCGCCCTTGACGTCGAGATCTTTGATGACGACGACGGAATCTCCATCCTTGAGGACGTTGCCGTTCGAGTCCTTGGTGATGACCGTCCACTCGTCTTCGTCGAAACTCATGCGTGGAGTGTCGCGAGTTTCGGGGGCTTGCACAAGTTTGGCAGCGGCGGTTGGGTGTGGGATAGATGGTGCACGGCACGTGCCATGCAGTGCCAGGCACTGGGTGGCACGTGCCGTGCACCGTTGGGGGAATACAAAATCACGCGCGCAGAATCGCGGTGTTTGCCTTGCCCTTGACGTCGGTGAGGCGGAAATCGCGGCCTGCATGCCGATACGTGAGGCGCTCATGGTCGAGGCCGCAGAGGTGAAGCACCGTCGCGTGCCAGTCGTGAATGTCCATCACGCCATCAACTGCGGTGTCACCGATCTCATTCGTGCCACCGTAACTCAAGCCGCCTTGCACGCCGCCGCCCGCCATCCACATCGTGAATCCCTTCGCGTTGTGGTCGCGACCGTCACCGTTCTGTGCATAGGGCGTTCGACCGAACTCGCCGCCCCAAAGGACAAGCGTGTCGTCAAGCATGCCACGCTGCTTGAGATCGGCAAGGAGCGCCGCGATCGGTTGATCGATCTCGCCGCACTGCTTCGCAAGTTCATCGCGGAGATTGCGGTGCGTATCCCAACCGCCGTGGCTCACTTCGATAAATCGCACGCCCTTTTCGGCGAGTCGTCGCGCAAGGAGGCACTGACGTCCAAAGCCGTCCGTTGGCTCCTTGCCAATGCCATACATCTCGAGCGTCGCCTTCTTTTCATCGGACAAATCCACGAGATCGGGCACCTCGGCCTGCATGCGGAACGCGAGTTCGTAACTCTGAATCACGCCCTCAAGTTCACGATCTTCCTTCTCTCGCTTCAGTCGCTCCTTGTTCAGCCGCTGAATGAGATCGATCTGTTCGCGCTGCGCCTTCGTTCCGTACCGTTCGTTGTCGATGTGCGGAATGGCATCTTGCGATTGACTTGCACGGTTGCCACCGATCTTGACGGGCGTCGCTTGATACGACGCTGGCAAGAAGCCATTGCCGTAGAGCTGTGAGCCGCCGTTATCGCCGCGCGGATTGATGGCGATGAAGCCTGGAAGATTCTCGTTCTCCGTGCCGAGCCCGTAGAGGCTCCACGCGCCCATCGAAGGACGAACGAACTGAAACGAACCCGTGTGCAACTGAATCGAAGCTTGCGCGTGCGCGGGGATTTCGGCCTTCATGCCGCGCAAGAGGCACATCTGATCGGCTTGCTTCTGCAGGTTCGGGAAGAGATCGCTGATCCAAAGCCCGGAATTCCCAGACTGCGAGAACTTCCACGGGCTCGCGAGGAGTTTCGAATTGCCGCGGAAGGTCTTGCCATCCATCGACGCGAGTTCGGGCTTGTAGTCGAACGTGTCGACGTGGCTCGGCGCGCCTGCCATGCAGAGGAAGATGATGCGCTTTGCGCGCGGGGCGAAGTGCGGGCGCTTCGGCGCGAGCGGGTTGGTCGCGGCATCGTCGTCAAAGAGAAGCGACGCGGCAGATGCGCGCGTTGCCATCGAAGCAAAGGCGACCGAACCAAATCCGCACGCGGCCAAACGAAGCATATCGCGGCGGCTCAGAGCGAGGGGGAGACGGTTATTGCAGAGGTCAGACATGACGTTCTCGATTCGTCAGAAACAAGTTCGGAGTCGGGGATCGCGGGGCAGGCTCAATCGACGGTTCGGAATTCACCAGAGAGAAGAAGTGCTTGGCAGAGTGCCGACCACTCGGGTTCGCGGGGTAGTGTCGGCGACGTATTTGCGCCGCCTGAGTTACTCGCCGCACCCATCCGTTGTGCGACCTGTTGGCGAATTCGATCTCGAATCGCACCGCGTCGGCCTTCAGCGGCAGTCGCTTGCGCGCCACTCTTCGCCGTTTGTTCACTTGCGAGTGCACCGCGGAAATCATCGAGGAAATCGCGGCAAGCGCGCGTTTCGGCGCTCGTCGGTTTTCGTCCATAGGCCAGTTGGAACGCGCTCGCAATGCGCTCCGCTTCGGTGTTCGCAGATTCCTTCACACGCGCCGCGAGCGCATCTGAGATCCGCGCGATTTCAGCGCTGTTGAGGAGATAGAGCGCCTGCGTTGGCACGTTGGTGGCGTCGCGTTGACCGGTGACAAACGAGGGTTCCGCGAAGTCGAAGACCTCGAGTGACTCTGGTACGCGATCGCGAATCACGGGGAGGTAAACGCTGCGATAGTTGTCGAATGTCTCGAACTGGCTCGCGAACGCACGATCGCCCTGCGGCCCGCGCAAACCACCTTCGCCGAAGTTGACCGGCGAACCGACACGTGGCGCGGGATTGAGAAGCCCTGCGACCGCAAGCATCGAGTCGCGAATCGCTTCCGCTTCGAGTCGCTTCTTCGGCATGCGCCAAATGTAGGTGTTGTCAGGATCGATTTCGGCGTTCTTCGCGTTGAAGTCGCTCGACATCGCATACGCCTGCGTCAGCATGATCTCGCGGATGAGCGCTTTCGTGCTCCAATCGAGGGCGATGAGCCGCGCCGCGAGATGATCGAGCAATTCTGGATGTGTCGGCGATTGGCCGCTCATGCCGAAATTGTCGGGCGTCGGAACGAGGCCCTTTCCGAAGAGATGCAGCCAGACGCGATTGGCCCAAACGCGCGCGGTCAGCGGATTTTCCTCGTCGGCGATCCACTCGGCAAACTCGAGGCGACCGCTGCCTTTCGTAATGCGTGGCTCATCACCGTCTGAGAGAACTTGCACGAATCCGCGCGGAACGATCTCGCCCGGCTTATCAAGTTCACCACGATCGAGGAGCCGCGCGTTCAGCGCGCGCTGGCGTTCACGAGTACCCATCGCCACGAGATTGTCGAATGTCGGCGCGCCGTTTTCGTCGAAGCGGTCGAGGATCGAATTGAGGTTGGTCGCTGTTCCGCGTGCTGCGCGAGCGCGAACAACCTGCAGTTGCAGATTCGCTGGGGCTTCCTCGCCACGGCGTCGCGCTGCTTGTGCTTCGGCGAGGATCGTTGCTGACTTCTCCGCTTCAGTGCGCGCGCGTTCTTCAGCGGCTGCGATCAGTGAGACCTGCTGCGCCCGCATCGAAGGGCCAAGCGGAAGGCCAGAATCATCGGGCAACTCGATCAAGCCAGACGCGTGGTTGTTCTGTGCGCCTTCAAACGTGCCGTACTGGGTGTCCGTCGAAAGGAAGATCCCTGCGACGGCGTAGTAATCCTTCTGTGGGATCGGATCAAACTTGTGGTCGTGGCAGCGCGCGCAGGCGACGGTCAGTCCGAGCATGCCTTGCGTGACCGCATCGATCTGCTCGTCGGCGAGATCCATCTGGAACTGCGGCTTACCGCGCGCATTGTGGCTCTTCGTGCCAATCGCGAGATAGCCCGTCGCGACGAGATGTTCCGCGCGCTCGGCAGGATCCTTCGCAGGCAAGAGATCGCCTGCGAGTTGTTCAGTCAAGAACTCGTTGTACGGCTTGTCGTCGTTGAAACTGTCGATGACGTAGTCGCGGTAACGCCACGCGTGTGGATAGAGCGTGTTCGCTTCTTTGCCGCTCGACTCGGCGTAACGCGCCACGTCGAGCCAGTGTCGGCCCCAGCGCTCGCCAAACTGCGGACTTGCGAGCATGCGATCAATCGCTTTGGCGAAGGCGTCGGGCGACGCGTCTTTCTCAAAGCGTTCAATCTCTTGCGCGGTCGGCGGAAGTCCGACCAAATCGAAACTCGCGCGGCGCAAGAGTTCGCGGCGATCGGCGGGTGCAGCGGGCGAGAGGCCGCGCTCAACCAGTGTGGCGGCGATGAAGGAATCGATGGGAGTGGTCGGCCATGCGGTCGCGTTCCACGCGCTCGCGCCAGTCGTTGGAGCGGCGCCGAGCGACGGAATGGCGGGGGCGGTGATCGGGCGATACGCCCAGTGCGAGTTCTTCCCCGCAGCGATCTCTTGCGCGGACCATCGCTTCGCAGTTCCCGGCGATGCCCCGTGCGCCATCTCTGATTCGCTTCGAGGATCGGGCGCGCCCATCGCAACCCACTGCTCAAGCAGCGCGATGTCTTCGTCGCGCAACTTACCTGCCGGGGGCATTTCGTAGTCTGCGTCGTGGTAGCGGACTGCGCGAATCAGCAAACTTGAGTCGACGTCACCCGGGACGATCGCGGGGCCCGACTTGCCACCCTTGAGGCTCGCTTCACGCGTATCAAGTTTGAGGCCGCCCTTTGATTTGCCGCCGGAGGTTGAGTGGCAGCCGTAGCAGTTCGAGATCAGAATCGGACGAATCTTTGACTCGAAGAACTTCACTTCGTCGGCCGTGAGTGCGGTCGCGGAGGAACCCGCCGAGGAACCCACCGAGGACCCCGCAGCGGAACCCGCCGTCATGGCGTCGCCCTCATCGCCGGTCATGCCTTCGCCCATCATGGCGGGGTTGTCCGACTCCGCCATCTCGCCCATCGACTGCGCGATCGCTGCAGAGGGCAGGAGGAAGGTTGTGAGGATCGCAAGTGGCAGTGCGTCAAGCGTGCGTCGCATGAATCGAATCTCCAACGTGTGAACGGCTGTCGGTGAGGGCCGATTGCGGGAATCACAGACTTCGCAGGGCAAAACTGCGATTCAGGGGCGGATTGGGTCGGAATTTTGCACGAAGCCAAACGAATTGCTTGCATTTCAATGCGGAGAGGCGAACTTGTCGGACGTTGGTTCGCGGTCGCGACTATCCAGACGTGAGGGGCCTCACTTCGGTACGACCATTCTCGGTTCTTCGATTCGGAAATCACCTCATGCTGCACGCTCGCAACGGTCTCGCTCTCTCGGTTGCCACCACGCTCGCCATTGCGAACGTCGCACTCGCTCAAGGCGCGGACAACTGCGCCGATGCGGAGTTCATCAAGGGCTACGGAACCTATGCCTTCAGCACGGTCGGAGCCACGACGGACGGCGCTGCAGACGTACTGTGCAATTTCTTCAGCAATCAGAACATTTACAACGACGTCTGGTTCCGATTCCGCGCGCCTGAGACGTTCGTCGTCGACGTAGCGAGTTGCTCGCAGACGACGCTCGACACCAAGATCGCCGTCTACGGTGGTCCCGATTGCAGCGCGCCCGTGATTGCGTGCACGGACGACAGCTGCTCCACGCAGTCGCGAACGACCTTCACCACACAAGCCGGCGCCGAGTACCTGATTCGAGTGGGTTCGTACTTCAACACGACAACGACAGGAATGGGTTCGGGCGCGATTGTGATCTCGCCGATCGCGCTTCTTGGTGACGTGACGAACAAAGCCACCGGTCGACGCTATGTCGCGGCGAGCGCGACAACATGGACGGCTGCCGAGGCGCTTGGAGTGTCACTCGGTGGTCATCTCGTTTCGATTGGTGATGCCGAGGAACAGGATTTTGTGTGGCAGAACTTCCGAAACCTTGGCGGCGTTGATCGACGCATCTGGATTGGATTTTCAGATCGCAACGTCGAGGGTTCGTATGAGTGGTCTGACGGTACCCCCGCGAAGTACACCAACTGGAATGCGGGCGAACCGAACAACTCGGGTGGAGTCGAGGACTACGCTGAAATGCTCGGTTCCACTGGCAAGTGGAACGATCTCAACGACGCAGGCTCTGGCTACGCGCACATCGCCGTCATCGAACTTGACGCGGGCGGCGGCAGCGATCCGTGCCCAGCCGATATCGACGGCGATGGTTTCGTGACAGCGTCCGATCTGTCGCTTCTTCTCGCGACGTGGGGAGATCCGTCGGGCGGCGCAGACGTCAACGAAGATGGATTCGTCGATGCGGCGGATCTTTCGCTGCTGCTCGCTGCATGGGGCCAGTGCCCGCAGTAAGTGCGCAAGTCGCCCGCGTTCGCGCATCGTTCGCGCACCGTTCGCAAGAGACTCGCGGAGAGCGCGATTCGCGACGCTGCGCTCGCGAAACATGAACTGAGCTCCGAAGTCGGCGAGGTCATCCTCGCCGATTTTCATTGGGCTCCATTTTCCTTGCTTGATTCCTTGCTGGGTTCCGTGCTTGACGTCGCGTTGCCAAACGAGCGTTCGCCAAGTCGCGCAATCTGTGCGTCGCGCAGCATCGCGATGGTGTCGGCGGAGTGACATTCGGTACCGCCATCGCTCACGGCAAACCCAACGCGAAGGACATCACATTGCAGGATCGCTTCTGGTGGTCGCGACGGCGCGAAACGACGTTCGTCGCCGTCGATCCGATGCGCGAGGCCAGCCTTTTCAAATCCAACAAGCAGCCTTCGCGCGTTCGAAGGTGAAACAGCGCAGGAACGCACCAACGTGTCGGTCGACGCGCCTTTCCCGTTTCGGAAGCGCTCGCAAATCGCCTCGAAACAACCGATGGCTTCGGCTGGCTCGAAGACATCTGAAACGCCCACGCCGCTTGCGAGCAGTCGACCGTCGCGCGAAAGGCCTTGGAGAATCGCCGCGAATTGAAGTCCGAAAAGGACGACCAGCCACATGACGTAGATCCACAGCATGAAAAGCGGGACGAGGCCAAGCGAGCCGTAGAGCCGACTCGCGGAGAAGCTCCCCGCGAGTGATGCACCAAGGAACCGCTTTCCGATTTCGACGAGCAGCGTCGCAACAAATGCACCAATGACGGCGCTGCGGAGGTCGACTTTTGCGTTCGGGACGGTCGCATAGGCCGCCGACAGCAGAAGCCAGAGTGAAAGAAATCCTCCAACCATCGAAAACGTCCATGCGAAGGCTTGAGAGACGACGCTGTCCGCGCCGAGCGCGCCAGACGCAGTCTTCAGCGCAAGCGGGATTGCCGCAAAGAGCACAGGACCCGCAGTGATGACAAACCAGTAAATCAGTACTCGGCGCACGAAGGGACGTCCGCTCGGCGCGCGGTAAATCGCGTTGAAGCTCGACTCGATCGCGACCATGGTCCAGATCGCTGAGAAGAGCACAGCGAGCGCGCCGACGAGACCAATCGCGGACAGGTCGATGGCTGCGGCTTCTTTCGCGAGAGATTGGAGCCAAGCGCCGAGTGGAACGCGCGAAGCTTCGTCGGAGCCCGCGATCGCGACGTCGTCGAGCCCAAGCGTCTCTGTTGCGTGGATCACGAGGTCGTCGAAGCCATCACCGAGTAGTGCGCGTGTGACGATCGTCGCGACGACAAGCACAGGCAGCAGACCAAACAGCGTTCGAAAAGCGAGATTCGCAGCCATCGTGGGCGCCTGCGACTCGCGCAAATGGAAGAGTGCGTAGCGAAGCGCGCGGCCTAGGTTTGGCGCCTGCGCACGGCCGAGGTTTGGCGCTTGCGCGCGGCCGAGGTTTGGCGCCTGCGCACGGCCGAGGTTTGGCGCTTGCGCGCGACTGAGGTTTGGCGCCTCTTGTTGAGAACCGCGTTGGGGATGCGTGGGGTCGCTCTCAGCCATGGGCTCGAAAGATCTTCGCTTCGGCCGAACGATGCAAGTTCGAAGGTCGGGTCGAAGTCTCGGGTCGAAGGTCGGGTCAAATCTAGGGTCGTGCCTCCGACATCAACGCGAATCTGTGTTCGTGATGCCGCCGCGCGATTCATCCATCGGCACCATCGTCGCAGGCCGACGGAGCCCGCGTGAGCCAATGCGCCGAAGGGTGCCGAAGATCGATTGCAGCTTTGCGCGCATATCGATCTCACGAAGCCAGAAACGGAAGGTGGGAAGGCCGCGGAAGTCCGGGACGCCCGCGCCTGCGAGTCGCAATGCGAGCAAACGGCCCCAAACGGCACCACGCACACGCATGAGATTGGGTTGGCTTCGCGCAACGACATCGTTTGCGACGCGCTCAATCCGAAGGATGCCGAGCGCGCGCATTTCTTCGATCCAACGCGCACCGCGTTCGGTGCGCACCACAATCAGGCTCTCGCCCGAGGCGCCCTCTTTGGGCGGCTCATACCAAGGATCTCCGACGGCGATATCCGCGAACTCGCCGGTGTGATCAGGACAGATTTGACATCGCCATTGTCGATGGCGCGACAAGATCCGATTCCAACTCTCGTCGTAGGTGAACTTCACCTCGGTTTCGCGTCCTTGGATCTTCCCGCGCGCAGCGGCGTGTCCAGGCCAACCGTGCCCGCGGTAGCGGAGATACTCCACGCTTTCAGGATCATCGAAGCCCATCGCGCGGAGCATCTCAAGTGTCCCGCGCCACGTCGGGGTACCCGCGCAGAAGATTGCGACGGTGAGCGCGACATTCTCGTCGATGACGCGATCCTTTCGCGCAATGTTGTGCACCGCGGCGACGTCGCATGGTTTGCCGATGAAGACCGTGGGGGTCGCTCTGTCTCGAACAAGATGCAGTGACTCAACTGGGCTTGCCGGCGCGTAGCGAGAGCCCGTTGCCGCACGCACATCGGACTCTGTGGTGCTGAGAACGGTTTCGTTGAGCCACGCGCGTCCGCGGCGTGAGCGGATGTGCAGGACTCCGTGGGCAGTCGTTGATCGGACAGCGTGCAGTGCGATCGCTGTTGCAATGCCACCACTCGAAGCTTCCCACCGAGTCTGTTCGTCGACCGCGTGTCCCTTCCAGACTTCAAGAATGGGACCCCAACCCGCGGCCTGCTCTCGGTCGTAGCCGTTGCTCCATGTCTCTTTGTCATGTTGCAGGGTGACACCTGGGCAGGCGTTGAGCAGTTCGCGCTCAACGTGATCCTCGCTCGTCGCAGAGCAGGGGATCGGTCGCCGTCCGTGGTCGGTCACATCCGCCATGCGATAGCGCTCCGGCGCGAGCGATGCGCACGCGCCGCAACCCGTACAGAGTTGCGCTTCAGTGACAGCCTTGATCGTGGCGATTCTCACGTGTCGGACTCCGATGTTCGTCGTGGCCAATCTCGATTTCAGTATGCGTGACGATCAATGCCGAGCGCACGTTTGGCGCGGATGAGCCCATGACGAAGCTTGCGGCGCCACGGGGCGTAGTAGAACGGATGAAACGGCGCGACTTGAACTTCGCGCGCACTGCGGCGGAGTCGAGCGATCCATTCGTCGCGTGTTCGGATCCCGGAGTTGATCGCAGAAAGCGGCAGATTGGCTCGGAGATCTTCATCCGATCGAATGGCGCTCAGCGGCTCGCGCGGATCATCAAGGTGCGGCTGATGCAGTGGGGGCCAATACCACCCATTGATCCATCCACCGCGTCCGACCTTGATGCAGTAAGAGGTGAAGGTGTCTTGAGGGCCAATCTCGCCGGCAAAGTCCACGCATGCGCGGCGCATGAGGTAGCCGCTTCCCTCAACCCACATATTGCGTAGCACTTTGTGCTTTCCAAATGACTGGATCTTCCAGTTCGCAATCTTCGGGTCGAAGTCTTCGTCTTGGAAACGCCAACAGCCGAGGATGCCGAACTTGGGCTCATCGTCCATGGCGCGACGGAGCGTGTCCGCCCAGCCATCGGGCATCAGGCAGTCGTCGTCGACTTTCGTAAGGAAGGCGCCCTTCGACTCGCGATAGAGCCAGTTCGTTGGAGCTCGGAGTTTGAGATTCTCAGGGCAGTGGTGGAATCGATGCACCCGCGGATGGCGCGCAAGTTCGGATGTGACCGCAAGGGTCTCTTCGTGATTCCCGTTGTGCCAAAGCCAGACGCGCATCGACTCATCGCAGGTCGCGAGCAGTCGCTCCAACGCCAACCGGGTGTACGCAGGTCGGTTGTACGTGATCATCAGGATGTCGATGGAGCGATCCGGGGTCATGGGTGTATGGGTATCGGCAATTGTGAACGATGGGGGTGACAGCCTGCCGCGAGGGGAATTCCTTCATCGGTCCGCGGGGGAGTCAAATTTGCCTTTGGGAGCCGTGAGGTCACGGAACCACGATCAGAGTGATTCTCGGACGTGGAGCATGCGGAGCGCATGAATCCGGGTGGGCTCCCAGAAGCGTCGAGTCCAAAACGCGTTCAGAGAGCGTCGGAGCGAGCCGTCTCAGGCGTCAAAAGGTGTGCGGATCGAGTCCGGTGACCTTCTTGATGCGCCGAATGAGTCGGCGGAGCACGCGACGCGGGCGTGAGTAATCGCGCGGGTCGATCGAAGAGGATTGAATCTCGCGGGCGTCACGTTTGAGATGCGCGATCCAGTCGGCTCTTGTCCGCACCCCAGCTTGGATTGCAGAGAGCGGCAGTGCACTCTTGAGATCTTCATCGGACTTGATCGCAGTCAGTGGTTCGCGCGGATCATCAAGGTGCTGTTGCCGGAGCGGTGGCCAATACCAGCCGACGATCTCACCGCCGATGGCTGCACGTGTGCAGTAGCCCGTAAACGATTCGCGCTCACGAATCAGCCCATGACTCTCAAGCACACGCCGGCGCATCAGATACCCGCTACCCCCGACCCACATGTTTCGAAGCACCATGTGGCTGCCAAAACGCTGCAACTTCTCGCCGACGAGTTTCTGGTCAAAGTCTTCCTCTTGGAAGTGCCAGCAACTCAAGATGCCAAATTTCGACTCGTCCTGCATCGCTTTGAGCAATGTCTCGCCCCAACCGAACGGGAGCATGCAATCGTCGTCTACCTTCGAGACAAAGTCACCCTTGGACTCTGAGTACAACCAATTCGTCGGAGCACGAAGTTTGAGATTCTCAGGGCAGTGGTGGAACCGAAAGAACCGGGGATGCTGTCGGAACCCATGCACGACGTCCAATGTCTCTTGATGGTCGCCGTTGTGCCAAACCCACACGCGCATATTTTCGTTGCAAGTCGCGAGCAACCGCTCAAGCGTGAGCCGCGTGTAGTGCGCACGACGATGCGTGATCATCAGAACGTCGATGGTGTCTTGTGAAGATGACATACTTTGAGGCAGCAAAGTATCTCAACATGACATTTGTTCCTGCGGGTGGAACAGGTTTCGCCGTAAAAACGTCAGATGCAACGGGGCGCGTGAGACGAGGGTGCGCTGCTGCAACGAGTGGCACTTTATGCGCACCTGTCGGGGATCGCAGGAATCACATCGGCCTCCGCAAGGACTCGAAGTTTGCCGCGCTCGGGTTGAGCGGACGGCTTGCGAAGTCAGACGACACCGAACCGTGCGGAGCATGTCCGACGGATCGGAGTTCACGCTTGCGAGAAAACTCGACCGCATCTGTCGGATGACTGCGATGCTCGGTTGAGTGCAGAACACCTTCGTCGATCACGCGGACCAAGCGCTGAGGATCGCGGTGAGGTCTTCTGCGTCCACGATGCCGTCGCTGTTGATGTCGCCAGCGCCGCTACCGCCCCAGTTCGAAAGGAGGATGGTGAGATCTTCCGCGGTGACGAGCCCGTCGCCATCGAGGTCGGCCGGATTCGATGATGGAGCCGACGGGCCCTTTGATGCGACGCCGACGGAGTTGGGTGCGCCCGCGGTGCCTGGCTTGAACAGGCCGATCGTCGCGTTCACGACTTGCGGTGGTTGATCAGCGTCAAACCAGAAGTTGTACATCGTGGCGAAGCGCAACGCATTGGATGTTGTGC
>JBJOHQ010000216.1:0-3408 GCA_046047595.1 Planctomycetota bacterium
ACCAATGGCCGCCGCAATGGGCGCAGGACTTCCCGTTGCCGAGCCGACCGCGAACATGATTGTCGATATTGGTGGCGGTACCACCGACGTCGCCATCATTTCGCTCGGTGGCATGGTGACCTGTGAATCGCTGCGCGTTGCGGGCGATGAGTTTGATGAAGCGATCATCAACCACATGAAGAAGAACTACGGTTTGATGATCGGCGAGCAAACCGCGGAACGCATCAAGATCGAAATCGGCAGCGCGGCGCCGCTCGAGAAGGAACTCACGCTCGACGTTCGCGGGCAGAACATGGTGTCGGGATTGCCGCAAAAAGTGGTTGTTGGAAGCGAGGAGATTCGCGAAGCGCTCCTCGAACCAGTTGGCCAGATCGTCGAAACGGTTCTTCATACGCTTGAAAACGCGGAAGCGGAATTGAGCGCAGACCTCGTCGACAACGGCATTGTTCTCGCTGGTGGTGGTGCGTTGCTTCGCGGCATTGGTCGCGTGATTGAAGAGCGCACGGGGCTTTCGGTGCGCGTTGCAGAAGATCCGCTGACCTGCGTCGCACGCGGCACTTCGATTTACCTCGAGAATCTTGAGGAGTGGAAGTCGACGATGGATAGCGATGTCGATGATGGCTGACGACAGTCCATGATGGCTGACGACATCTGAGGATTCGGTTCCTCGTCGTAGGACCAACACCCCACGCGTATCGAGCGTAAGCGCGCCGTACTTCGCAAGACTCCCGATGCAATTGAGCAGGATGCCACAGTTTCTGAGCGGCAAAAGGCTCGATTGGGTCCTGCTTGCGCTTGCTTTCGGCATGGCGCTTTCGCCGGTCAAAGTCCTCCGACCGTGGACGAACGATCTCGCTCGACTCGTACTCATCCCTCTCGTGCCTGTGACGCACTTAGGTTCGATGTTGCGTGATCGCATTCGTCCTTCGCTCGATTCCTTCGATCCATCGCGCTCGGGCGCTGACCCAACTGAGGTGCTCGCGCTCAGAGATGAGATCGATCGATTGCGAACGATGTACGAATCAAGCAGGCTCGACTTGGCTCGACTCGAGGACGCGCTTGCTTCGATTCGCGCGACGAGTACACGCGCAGGCAAGGGGGCGTTCATTGACGTCGCCGCCACGACGGGGTCGATCGTCGCGAGTTCGAACGGTGAGGTCGATGGCATCGTTCGAATCAATGCGGGGTCCCGACACGGCGTTGTCCCAGGAAGTGCAGTCTTCGTGAACGGCGACGTCTTCGCGGGCCTGACGTCGGACGACATCGGAGCGTTCATATCCGCGGTTACGCCGTCGACGCGCTTACCCAGTATTGGCTGTCGCATTTTTCCAGCGAGTGGCAGTGATCCAACTCAACCGATTTCGTCGGCGCCAGGAGCGGTTTTGAAGCCGACCGGTCGCGGTACGTGGACTGCCGATGTCGCGAGTGCGGGCGAGCTTTCGGTTGGCATGATCGCGCGTGTTGCCGACGATCGCATGCCGCGGTCGGCATTGGGTGCGCGGGTTGGACGGGTGATCGCGATCGCCCCCATCGAGCAGGTGCCGCTCGCGCGTCGCGTCGAAGTTGAACCGATTGCGGAGGCGCGTGAGGCGACAAGTGCCGTGGTGGTCATAGAAGCCGGCGCCCAACCCAACGATGCGTCGGCGAACACACCCGTTTCTGGAGGACGTCGCTGACGCGATTCCATGAACTGGAGCGTTTACATCGTTGCCGTGCTCTTTGCGAGCGCCTTGGACGCGGGGCTTGGTGGCCTCTTCCAAATCGGTGCGGTCCGCGCGGAGATTCTTCCGTCGATCGTCGTCTTCATGGCACTTGCCGCGCCGAAGAAACTTGTACTCCGCGCGGCAGTGTTTGCGGGCCTCGTTGCAGATCTCTTCGCGCCCGTGATTCTCGCGGACGGTGCACCGCTCGTCATCCCCGGTCCGCACGTTCTCGCCTATGCACTTGGCGCGACGGCGGTGATCCCGTTGCGCGGGTTGCTGTACCGACAGAATCCTCTCTCAAACTCAGCGGCAGTGACGATTTTCTCCTCATTCGCCGCGCTCGCGTGGATCGTCGTTTCCATCTTGCGAAGCGTTGTGACCGGCGGCTCGGTGCCGTGGTGGCCGGCAACCGGAACAAGCGAGGTCGTGATCCAATTCTTGGGTGCTCTCGGCGATGGCGTACTCGCGCTCCCAGTCTTCTGGGTGCTCACGCGTACCAAACCCATTTGGGGATTCGAAACCAAGACGCGGTTGATGCCGGGTGTTGCGCGCGAAGGACTTTAACCGCGCAAGTTCGAGCCTCGGCGTGAGCAGACACGTCGGGCCCGCGCTGTACATTGCCGCGCATGACCTCGACAGAGTTTCCTTCTGACGCGCCACTCGTTCTCGTCGATGACCGCTGCGGCACGTTCGGTCCGCTGACAGATCTTCGCGCGGTGTTCGAACTCCGCGCAGGTCTTGGCACCATTGCAGAACGAATCGAACAGGTCGTTGGTCGTCGTGCGTCCGTCGTCCTAGTTCCTCCGTCGATCGCGGGTATCGTCGCGGACCGCGGTGTGCAAACTTCCGCGTCAGCACTGAACGAGCATCCCGTCGAGCACATCGCCGAGCAAATCCTCGTCGTGCACGGACGGCTCCTCACTGCCTCGGCCGCCCGTGTTCCGCGTGGTGAGATTCACGCGACCGCGGACGGCATGTTCGTCGCGGGTTGGCTCTCGCGCGAGGTGCTTGCGAAGGTTTGGAGCGATCCAACCTCTTTGCGAAGTCTGACCGCGACGCGTGTGGTCGAAGCGCGTTTCGCTGCGACACCTTGGGATCTCACAACGTCCATCGCAACAACCCTCGAAGAAGATCTCGCGATCTTCAAGCCTGCGACGCTCCGCGCGCTGCGCCCGGACGAAGGCCAGTCGTTCGGAACGCATCCGATTGCGATCGACCCATCGGCAACAATCGGGCCACTTGCAGTCATCGACGCGAGCAAAGGTCCGGTCGTCATCGGCGCACATGTGGTCGTGCGTCCGTTCTCAGTGCTCGTCGGGCCTTGCGCGGTACTCGATGGAAGTAGCGTCGCAGAACGTTCGCTCATCAAAGCGTCGACGGTCATCGGCCCTCATTGCCGCGCGGGTGGCGAGATCGGCGGCACCATCTTCCAAGGCTATTCGAACAAGTCGCACGACGGTCATCTCGGCGACAGTTTCGTTGGCGAGTGGGTCAACATTGGCGCCGGTACCGACAACTCAAACCTGTTGAACACCTACGGCGAAGTCATCGTGCGGCTCGAGCAAGATGGGGGGCTTGTTCGCACGGGACGCCAATTCTGGGGTTCGATTCTGGGCGACCACGTCAAACTCGCGATTGGCACGCGACTGATGACAGGAACCACGGTCGGCACAGGCGCGATGATCGCAAGTTCGAAGTCGCCACC
>JBJOHQ010000217.1:0-5972 GCA_046047595.1 Planctomycetota bacterium
TTTCACAGGAGTCGATCGATGGCACTACAAGTCGGAACCGTTGCCCCCAAGTTTGAACTGCCCGCCAAGCCCGGCGAGGTGGTGGATATCGGAGCGCTCCTCGGTCGTGAGAAGGTGGTCATCCTCTTCTTCCCGTTGGCCTACAGCTCGGTCTGCACCGAAGAAATGTGCCATTTCCGCGACAACTGGGCGGAATGGACCGGCCTCGGATGCCGTGTGTTCGGCGTCTCGATCGACAGCCCGTTCGTCGTCGATAAGTTCCGCGCCGATCTCAACGTGCCGTTCCCGATCCTTTCCGATTTCAACAAGACGGTCGCCGCGTCCTACGACGCGCTGCATGCCGATCTCATGGGTTTGAAGGGTGTCACCAAGCGTGCGGCATACGTCATCGGTACCGATGGCAAGGTCGCGTACGCGTGGGAAGCCGAAATCCCAAAGACGCAGGTTGATTTCGCGGCGATCAAGGCCGCGGTCGCAGCTGCGCGTTGAGAAGCACGCTCATTGCGGCGGCCGGGATTCATTCCCGCTGCCGGGAGTCGGCCGAGTTCTGCAGGGCGCAAGCAAAACGCCGTCGCGCGAAACCACGCTGTACGAGTCCATCGCAGATGCGCTCGAAGGTGTCAGTTCGCTGTGGTCAGATAGCGGTTGTCAGTTCGCGGGTGTCACCCCTCGAGCTGAGAGCCCGCGGGTTTCATCTCGCGGGTTTCATCTCGCAGGCTTTTGGGCTGCGGGCGGAGTCGCCGTCGTTGGCTTTGGGCCTGGCGTCTCTCGTTGAAACCGCGCACGAGTTGCCTCGTAGGCGCGCTTGACCTTCGGATCCGATTGAAGCGCAATTGCTCGGTCGATCGCCGCGAGTGCGGCTGGGCGATCGCCCTTTGCGAAGTGGGCAAGTGCGACGACTTCGATCGATCGCGGATCTTCTGGGCTGAGTGATTCGGCCGCTCGTGCAAGTGCCATCGCGAAATCAACATCGCGACGCCGAACCGTTGGTGCTTCGAGCACGCCGCGCGCGAGATTACTCAGAACTCCGCGTTCCTTCGCCGCCGCAATGGCGAGTTGTTTGCCGTACGCGTAACCCTCGTCAACCTTGTTCGCTGTTCCGATCATCAGGACGAAGCGCTGCGCGCGCAGCGAGTCCGCACGCGAAGGCAACGCGGCGGCCACGCCGTCGTAGAGGTCGAACACTTCTTGCCACGCGCCCGTGCGCTCAGCTTCCTTCGACTTCTTTTGGATGTCCTCAAGCGCGCGCGCCCACTGGGATCGCTCAATGAACTCTCCGCGAACCGTTTCAGGATTCCATGTTCCTGCTGCGATTTCTGCGAGCGGCTTCTCGGCGAACTCGGGATGGCCGTACCAGAGCACGATGCCATCGCGCACGACGAAGAGTCGCGGGGCCTGATTCTGAAACGTTGGATACTGCATCGCTTTCGCGGCGGCCTCCGCCGGATCGGAGACGACCCACGCAGGAGCATGCTCGGCATGCTTCGGATCCGCAAGCCATGCCCGTGTCGCGTCTTCATTCTCCCATGTGACCGCGATGAACCGGAATCCCTTCGGCGCATAGAGCGCTTCCCACTCCGCGACGTTGGGAGCGGCAGCCGCACAGAGATTGCACTTCGTATTGAAGAAGTCGAAGACGTAGGTGATGCCGGGTTCGAACGCGCGCACAGGTGCGCCCTTCACGAATGAACCCATCTGTGGAAACTCGATCTTCGCACCGGGAAATACGCCGGGCATTTCGAGGCGATAGGGCGGGGTGGTCGCTGCTGGCGCCAACGCAGGAGATGTTTGCGCGGGTGGCGTTTGGGCCACAACCGAGGCGGTCGAGAGGATCATCGCCGGAGCGAGAACGAAGAGTACGCGCGCAGACATTGTCATCGCGGTCATCGGGGACATCGGGGTCATCGGGGACTCCATCTCATCGGAAACTCGAGTTCACTCGCTTTTCGGCGTGTCGACCTTCGGCGCATTCGGATTTCCTCGCAATGATCGACGAATCAGGATGCCAAGCGGCGGACCAATCGGATGATCCGTTTCGATCACGACGCGCACGGGCTTGCCTTCTTCGCGCCATCGCGTCCAGTCGATTTTGACCTGCTGCTCGAGCGCTGGTGTCGTCGCGAGACTCTCGGCAATCGGCGGATCAAGCGCGATGATCGTGAACGGAGTCTTGTCCATCGACCTCACCGTGATCGTCGCGACGGGCGGCTGCGCGTCGTCGTCTTTCGCACCCTCGATGGTTGCGGGTTCGAACGAGAGAAACGAACCAACGCGTCCTTTCACCGTGAGAAATGCTGGGTCGGCGCCCTCAATGTCGAAGGTCACACGCTTCACAAGTTCAACCGCCTGTTGATTGCCAGCATCGATCGTGATCACCGTGTCCACCGACGCGCCCGGCGCAATCGGCTCACTCGGCCAGGTCGGAGTCGTACAACCGCAATCAGCGAGCGCTTTGCGGATGAGGAGGGGCGTCGCGCCAGTGTTTGTCAGGCGCACCGTCTTCTCAACCGGCGTGTTGGGGAGGAGATCGCCCATGTCGAGTTCGGCGGGCTCAATGAGGAGCGGTGATGCCGACTCTGGGGCTGTGGAATCGTGCGCGGGTTCTGCGGCGGTCTTCGCACCGGCGCCGGACGTGCCGTCGCACGAGAGAAGCGTCAGCGACGCGCAAACGAAAGCGCAAACGAAGACACGGGTTCCAATCGATGGAAGAGTTCGAAGCGGGCTCGCAGCAGACATCGTGCCCTTCATGATTACAGATTTCGCATTGGTTGCAGCACCTTGCGCGAACGATCACAATCTTCCTGTGCTCGAAAGCCGAATCGTCGCCAATCCACCCGATCCCTTCCAAAGCGCGAAGGCCCCATCCTCCCCAGGCATTCCCGACGTACCGGAAGTGCCGGAAGTACCCGACGTGCCAGGGTTCCGACCTGACCGCTGTGCCGCGTATCTCGCAGGAACCGAGGGATCCCCACCGAGGCCGCAACTCCTTCGCGCGATCGAACTCGTGCGAAACATGCGAAGCGCTGCTCGTGTTGCGATGGAACCTGAGCCCACATCCACTTGCGCGAAACCACCGGTCGCGCTTGACATCGGCTGCGGTCCGGGACGCGAACTCGTGTCGCTCCTTGATGCAGGATTTGATGTTGATGCGTTCGATCCGTATCCAGAGATGCTCGAACGAGCACGTCGAGCGATTGCCGTCGTCGCATTGACGTCCTCGCGCGTCCGTCTCGCCGTTGGAACCCTCGAAGATCACGCGGCGGCGCTTGAGCGAGATCGCTACGACCTCGTGCACGCGGGCTTCGTCCTTCCATTCGTGCGAACCGCAGCATTTGACCGTTGTTGGAACGCCGTCGTCACATCTCTTCGAAATGGCGGCGTCTTCGTCGGACAGTTCTTCGGCCCGAACGACGAATTCATCCGCACATCAAAGCTCGGTGAGATGTCGTCGCATACACGCGACGAACTCGATCGACTCTTCGCTGACTGGGACGTTGTTGAGCGCGAAGAGGTTGATCGGCAAGGCGCCGTCGGGCGCGGCGTACCGAAGTGGTGGCATGTGCATCACATCGTGGCGAAGCGAAGAGCCACGCGCGTCGGTCGGTGATCGATGTCGACGTCGCTGTCAGGTCGCTGTCAGGTCGTTGTCAAGTCGTTCGCTCAAACCGTCGTCGGTCGAGGCGTCGTTCGTCGCGCACGACGCTTTCGCGACAACAATCGCACGCGTGAGAACGATCGCGCTCGCGTGAGCGATCGCTCTCGTGAGGATCGACAGCGTCTGCCTCAATCCCACTCAGCGAGAATGACCGCGAGATCGCTCGGCCCAACGATACCGTCACCGTCGATGTCGCTCAGACAGACAGAGGCATTCGTGCACGGCCCCCACCAAGCGAGGACCTCAGCGATATCGTTGGCATCAACAACGCCGTCGCAATTCAAATCACCGAGCCGACAAGCGACATCGCAGGCTGGATTGAAGCCGCCAAGAACATCAAACTCGCCGCCACTCGTCGGTGCGGCCGCGACCTGTGCAACGCTTCCGGTGAGCGAGAATTCGCCACCCGAAGAAACTCCGCCGCCAGCGGAAGGTTGCGACTGCGTGAGTTCGAACGACTGAGCGTGCACGTCACTCGGCATCGCCGTCAGTGCAAGCGCCGCCGCGAGAATCATCATCGGCAACCGAACCGTCGGCGCGCTTGAAACCAAACGCGCGACAGCGCGACGCAACTCGACCAACAACACGCGAGTGTTCATTCGTTCTCCTCGTAAGAAGGCATAGGCACGCGCGACACTACCGCCGAAACTGCAGCATGCCAACAGAATGTTGTGACCGCGCGTTGGATACTTGCGCGCTTGGTGTGAGAACCATCAATGTCTCGCGCGCACTTGGATGCCAAGAGCGAGCAGCGTCCGCGGAACCGCGTCCGCAAAGTGCAACACAACATTCAAAGGTGGCGAAGTTACGGAATCCGTATCCGTGAATCGCGCAACGAGTGAATTCCGCGGCATCGTCGGGCCGCAGATCAGTCGGTCTCGATTGTTCACGTGGTGTTTGTGTTTCCTCGCAGAGTTGCCTCGTCAGCAAACTCTCTGAGCGCTTCGATCAGATCTTCTTTGAGGTCCCTATGCGCGTTTTCCGCAACCGATGTGTTCGTGTCATTGTCGCATTGTCGAATGTTGTCGCGATGGCGCTTACGCCAGTCGCACTTGCGTTGCCGCAGGATTCGACTGCGCTCGGCACGGCGTTTTCGTACCAAGGCCGATTGCGTCGCAACGGACTCCCCGCACAAGGCAGCTTCGATCTCCGGTTCCGCCTTTACGACGCGGCGGTCGGCGGTAATCAACTCTCGCAGGAGTTGATCTTCCCAGAGTCGCTGATCGAAGAAGGGTACTTTTCGATTGACCTTGACTTCGGCAATGTGCACAACGGAAGCAAGCGTTGGCTCGAAGTTCAGGTGAACAACACGATCCTCACGCCGCGTCAGGTTCTCATGCCGACGCCGACGGCTCTCTTCGCGCTCTCGGGTAACCAAGGTCCGCAGGGACCTGTTGGAGCGACGGGCGCGAAGGGTGACAAGGGTGACACGGGCGACGTTGGTCCTCAGGGCCCAGTCGGTGCAACTGGTGCTGTCGGACCTCAAGGCCCGCAAGGCGAAGTCGGCGCCACTGGTGCTCAAGGTCCACAAGGCCTGAAGGGCGACAAGGGTGACACTGGCGACGTCGGTCCTCAAGGCATACAAGGCTTGAAGGGCGACAAGGGTGACACCGGCGAAACTGGCGCGACTGGTGCCAAGGGTGACACCGGCGACGTCGGTCCTCAAGGCATTCAAGGCCTGAAGGGCGACAAGGGCGACACCGGCGACGTCGGTCCTCAAGGCATCCAAGGCCTGACGGGCGACAAGGGTGATACTGGCGACGCCGGTCCTCAAGGCATCCAAGGCTTGAAGGGCGACAAGGGTGACACCGGCGACGTCGGTCCCCAGGGCATCCAAGGCCTGAAGGGCGACAAGGGCGATACTGGCGACGTCGGTCCTCAAGGCATCCAAGGCCTGAAGGGCGACAAGGGTGACACCGGCGACGTCGGTCCTCAAGGCCCAGTAGGTGCAACGGGCGCTGTCGGTCCTCAAGGCCCACAAGGCGAAGTCGGCGCCACTGGCGCGACTGGTGCCAAGGGCGACAAGGGAGACACCGGCGACCTCGGTCCTCAAGGCATCCAAGGCCTGAAGGGCGACAAGGGTGACACTGGCGACGCTGGCCCTCAAGGCATCCAAGGTGAAGTCGGCGCTACTGGCGCGACCGGTGCCAAGGGTGATAAGGGTGATACTGGCGAAACTGGTGCGACTGGTGCCCAAGGCCCAGTAGGTGCAACGGGCGCTGTCGGACCTCAAGGCCCGCAAGGCGAAGTCGGCGCGACTGGCGCTCAAGGTCCACAAGGCCTGAAGGGCGACACCGGCGAAACTGGCGCGACTGGT
>JBJOHQ010000218.1:0-21039 GCA_046047595.1 Planctomycetota bacterium
GCAGTGCAGCCCGACTTTGACCCGCGGGTGCTTGCCGCGATACGGGCCGAGCAACTTCTTCTCAAGCGTGCGGCAGAAGTTCTCGTTGATCTCGACGAGATCGAATTGATCGCCCGCGCGAAGCTTCCGCAAGATCGCTTTCGTGAATGGACCAGTCCCCGGCCCCACTTCGAGCACTCGGCGCGGCCCCTCGATCGCGCCGATCGAACTCGTCATGGCAGCCGCCAACATGGGCGACGATGGCCACACTGAACCAGTGTGCCGGAAGTCTCGGAAGGCTTCGGTGATGAAGTTCAACACGGAGCGGGGATGCTACCCGCACGCTCGGCGGAGGCGCACGATCTCATCCCCGAGCGGGTGAAATCTCCGTACATTCACGACCCGAGAACCAACATGGCATACGTCAACGAAAACTATCTCAAACTCGCCGCTGGATACCTTTTCCCCGAGATCGCGCGTCGCGTGTCGGCGTTCGCGGCGGAGAAGCCAGAGCTCGCCAAGGAGATCATCCGCTGCGGCATCGGTGACGTGACGGAGCCGTTGCCCGCGAGCGCTGTGCGCGCGATGCATGCGGCGAATGAAGAACTTGCAAACCGCGCTTCGTTCAAGGGCTACGGACCTGGAACTGGCTACGAATCGGTGCGCGCCGCGATCGCCGAGGGCGACTTCCGCTCGCGTGGCATCGACGTCGCGGATGACGAAATCTTTCTCTCCGATGGCTCGAAAGGCGACTGCGGCAACATCCTCGAGATTCTCGGCGCGGGAAATCGCATCGCGGTCACCGACCCTGTCTACCCCGCGTATGTCGATGCAAACGTGATGTTTGGAAACACCGGCGCCGCGCTCGCGGGCGGCGGCTACGAAGGCATCACGTATCTCCCCTGCACCGAGGCGAATGGGTTTCTCGCCGACGTGCCGAGTGCAAACCCGGCCGCACGTGAGGCCACACCCGACATCATCTATCTCTGCTCGCCGAACAACCCAACCGGCACCGTGATGGATCGCGCGCGTGTAGAAGCTTGGGTCGCGTACGCCCTCAAGCACCGCGCGATTCTCTTCTGGGATGCCGCCTACGAGAGTTACAACCGAAGCGGCGCGCCAAAGTCCATCTTCGAAATCGACGGCGCGCGCGACTGCGCCGTCGAGTTCCGAAGTTTCTCGAAGTCAGGCGGCTTCACTGGTGTGCGCTGTGGGTACACCGTGATGCCAAAGTCGTTGAAGGCTTACACGCGCGCGGGCGACGCGGTCGCGCTGCACCCGTTGTGGACGCGCCGTTGGAACACGCGCTCGAACGGTGTGAGTTACGCCGTGCAACGCGGCGCGGAAGCGCTCTACACCGCCGAAGGAAAGCGCGAAGTCAGCGCACTGGTCGACTTCTACATGGAGAACGCGCGCATCCTTCGCGACGGCTGCGTGAAGCTCGGCTGGAAGACTTGGGGCGGCGAGAACGCGCCGTATGTCTGGTGCAAAGTGCCCGACGGCTCCGACAGTTGGGCGTTCTTCGAACGACTCTTGCGCGACGCGCGCGTCGTGACGACGCCAGGTGCCGGCTTCGGCCGCTGCGGCGAGGGCTACTTCCGCATCAGCGCGTTCAACTCGCGCGCGAACGTCGAAGAAGTCGTGCGACGATTGGGTTCTGCCTGACCCGGAATGATGCGTACGAATTGGGTACCGCAGGGGCGATGTGCGCGCGTGGCGTGTGAGTGTGGCGCGGGAGGGTGGCGCGGGAGGGTGGCGCGCAAAACGCACAACGCCGACTTGTGAGTCGGCGCTGTGCGAGAGAGAGGAGAAGATGCGTGTCCGCTGGAAGGTTTCGTCGGTAGGTTTCGTCGGTAGGTTTCGTCGAAAGTCTCCGACGCGGCGCGCCCAGCCGTCCCAAGCTTGCGCGCCGTCTGCCAACGGACGCAGAGAGAACGCCGCTCGCCGCCCTTCGGTTCGCCAATTTCATCGGGTGACTGCCCTATTTCGCCCACCGCACGAAGACGAAGCTTCGCGGCCAAGAAAAGTGGTTGAAAAGTCGGCAAATCAGCCGGGCAGGCGAACTCGCGGTGCCGCTCGCACGCATGCCACAGGTCGCATGAGGGTGCGCGTCGCCGAGGTCTGCGCAACGAAAGACGCCTGATTCCAAAAGGGTTCGAGAAGGGCTCCAAAACAGGCTTCAAAACAGGCTGCGAAACGGCTTGGCGTTCGACGACGCGATGTGATGGCAATGTGATGGCAGGACGATGGCAAGAATGTGAGGGGCCGCTGTACTCCCCAGCGGCAAACGGATGGTGGCCTGAGGTTCTCTCTGACGGAAGAAGATGATCCGACGCCTCGCGCTGTCGGGTTCGCGATGTCGTGCTTCCGCGCAGCTCGGATCGAGGGTCACGAAGGATGCATGCGTCGAGACATGAGGTCACGCGCAGCCACATTCGACAACTTCTTTCTCCCCTACAAACCCCGCGCGCAGTAAGCGGGGTTTGTCGTTTCCCCAACGCGCGTCGCTGCGCCGTCGTGCGTCGCCGGAGCGCAATTCCGTCGCGGCGGCGCATGCGAGATGCAAAAGCGAACAGCCCGCGGCATCCTGCCACGGGCGTGTTCGATTTCCGTGCGCGGTGGGCTCAACTCACGCGCGCGCGGACAGGATGTTCGAGATGCCGCCGCGGCCCGTGAGGCCGCCCGCACCTTGTTGGAAGAGTTGCTCGACGCGGCCCATGCCCGCAAGATCAGGCGCAGGACGCTTCCCGAGGAAGGCTTCGATCCAACGCGAGGCAAACGACTGCGGGTTCGCGTTCGGATTCGCTTCGGTGTATCGCGCGAAGTGCGCGTTCAGCGCTTTCTCAAGCTCTTCGCGACCGACGCTGCCGCTCTCATCAAGATCGAGTTGGCGGAAGATCCGGCCGTTGTCTTTGAAGTCGCTCGCGAGGATTTCGCCGTCGCCATCGTTGTCGCGTGCCTGCATGGCAACATCGATCACGGCGGAAACGATCTGTGATCGGTCGTTGACGGGATCGCCCGTTGGTGGCACGGTCTGCGCATGCAGCGCGTGCGCCAAGTCGGTTGCGTCGACAACACCGTCGCCGTTCGCGTCGTTGACCCCCGACTGGCCCCAACTGCCCTGGACCGCCGTCGAGCCCGCATTCTGCTGCGACGAAGCGAGCGCCAAGTCTTGCGCATCGACGATGCCGTCGACGTTGAGGTCGGCCTCGGCGTTCGATGTGCCCCAGTGCTGCAAAATCGTCGCGATGTCGATGGGCTGTTGCGCGGGGCCGCCGGTCGCGGGCGGCGGCAATCCCGCGCCCGACTCTTGGGTCTTCGCCAGCGGCTGGGGAACAGGACGCTGAAGAGGACGGTTCGGGCCGATCGAGAGTGAAGCGGAGGGAGAGATCTGCATGAGGGGCTCCAATCGCGCCGGCGGACTCGCCGGAGCGGAGATCCCCATGCAAGAGTCGTTCCCGCCGCTCTTGAGTGCTGCACGAGGTCCGAGCCTCGCGCCTGGAGGCCACGCAGGCATGAACTGCGCACGATCGGCAAATCATGCGAGCGGGTTCGCAGGTGGTGGGGCGCGACTCCGAACGCGCGCGTCACGGCCTTCCGCGCGGCGAGCCGTCCGTCATGGCTTCGTCGTCCGCTGCTGCCCTTCACTTCGACCCTTCAACGCGTCGCGAGGCCTTTTGCGGGTCCTTTGCGCGCCCCGTCGCGTGCCCTTTCATTCGGCTCCCGAGCCCCAGCCTTTCGAAGGCTTGCGCTTCGGAAGAATCGAATCCTCCGCCGTCGGCACGCGCCCATCGCCGCCGCGATATCCGTGGCACACGATGAACATCTCGACGCTTTCCTGCCGCGACGCGCGCGGCTTGTAGCCCTTCGCCTCTTCGAACATGCGGCCCGCACGCTTCAAGAGCTCGGGGTACTCGCCACCTTCGAAGACCTTCATCGTGAGATTTCCGCCGCGGCGAAGCCAATCGACGCAGCGATCAAGGAGATCGTGGCAGAGTCGCGCGGAACGCAGTGCGTCGCCCATCGGGTCGCCTGTCGTGTCGGGCGCCATGTCGGAGATGACCGCATCGAACGGGCGGCCGCCCAACTCCGCAAGATCGAGATCGCGCAAGTCCGCTTGGATGCAGCGCACGTTGGGCGGGTATCCGCCACCGTTGATCAACTTGAGATCGACCGCGATGACTTCGCCCTTCGGGCCAACGCGCTCGGCAGCAACTTGCGACCAACTTCCCGGCGCGGCGCCTGCGTCGAGCACACGATCACCGCGGCGAAGGAGCCGCTTGCGATCATCGATGTCGATGAGTTTGTACGCCGCGCGCGAGCGATAGCCCTCTTCTTTCGCGAGACGAAACCAGTGGTCTTGTACTTCTTTCATCGACGTCCTTCGTCACTCGTCACTGCGGCGAGTGCTTGCTGCACGGCCGTTGGTGGACTGTATCTGAAAGGCGACTGCCGCCGCGGTTGATCCACGGCGGCAGCGAAGATTGATTCGTCTATGTCCTGCGTTCGTGCGTGGCGAGCGCTGAGTGCGTCACACGTTCCATGACGCACATGACGCACGCGTCGCGCGTCACTCGTCATTCACGCATGAATCACGCATAGATCACGCATAGTTCACTCATGGATCATGGGCCCAACCGCCGTCGGGTTCGGCACGACCGCGACGCGAATGTTCTCGTCGCTCGTGCGCAAGACCACGGGATTCGTTCCGCCGTTGAGAACCGCGTAGAAGCGGTCGTGGTCGTTTTCCGCGTCGAGCGCGAGCCATGTGCCGTACTCGCACCGTTGATTGACGCGACCACCGTGGGTTTCACAGTCAAACACGCCCTTCGACTCGCCGCGCACGCGGTAATCGATTGCGCCTTCGCTGGTGATGATGGTCATCGGGCCCGTCATCGGCCATGGCGTCATCATGCGCACGTCGCCGCGCGTCGTCTCGACGTCCACCGAACCTTGATTCTCGATGATGGTGACGTCACCATTCGTCGTGCGGATCTTCACTGTGTCGAGCGCAGGCGCGACGACGAGAATTTCCATGTGGTGGAAGTGTTCTTCAGGGTTCGGTGTATCGGTGCGAATAATGAGCGTCTCGCCGCCGCCGACGCGCGGTTCGAGCGTCGCGGTCCACTGGGCATCGTCGAGCGCTTCGCGCGATTCGTTCCAACGACCGAAGCCGTGGGTCGACACGCGTCGCACCTCGACGAAAGTGCGCTCGACCTTGCGATCGGCACGCACCACGACATCGCCTGCGAAGTTGTCGATGTCGATCGCGACCGGGCCCTGCGTCTTCAACTCGACGGGCTCGTCGGCGACGAACGTGTGCGCGCTGAAAACGTCGCTGACATCGCGGTGCGTCGACAAGACTTCGTCTTCGAAGGTACGGTGCTCAGCGCAGCCGGCGACGAGAGACAACGACGCCAACACGGACGCAAGCAACGCGGACACAGGCCAGAAGGACATCTGTGGACGGGACATCGACAAGACCGATCGATCAAACATGATGCGGGGCTCCGAACTGAACCTGCCGAACGCGCGGGCCGCATCCGACGCAGGGTTCCGTTGTATCGGCTCGCCCCACGGTTGAGAATCAGCACATGACGGCACTCGCGCACCTCTTTCTTGCCATGACCCGATGTTTCGTGGTGCGCCGCGGGTGCGTCGTGCGCTTTCTGGGGGGCTTCACGCGGGGCTTGAGGCGGGGCGTGATGGGGGGCATCGCGGGGCTTTTGGTCGCGGGTTCGAGCGCCGCGCAGTTGCCGCCGACCGTCGACGTGGCGGAGGCTCCCCCACCACCGAAGGACCGATATTTCATTACTTGGCGGCTCCCAAAGGCTGATTCGGGCAGTGGCGAGGGTGCGGCCCCGCTCGCGACAGAGAAGGCCACGGGAGATGCAGGCGCCGAAACCCGTCCCGCCGAGCCCGAAGCGGCTGCCGCGTCCACGCCTGCCGGCCGACTCATCCTCTTTCTCGTGCCTGAGACACCGCGATTCGCGGGCGTTGCTCCCGCGCAGGGGCCGTTCTTCGAATCGCTCCAACCGATCGTTTCGATGCCCGTCGCGTCGCAAGTCGACGGAGCGGTCGTGGAGTTCGACTTCGCGCAGGCGGCGGAGTTTCGCGGCGCGCTCGAGACGCTCGACGGCGCGTGGCGCGTGCAGGCGGTGCTCGACACGGATTTCACCGAACGGGGGCACCTCGGGCCTGGCAACCTCATCTCCGCGCCACTGCGCGTGGAACTCGCGAGCGACCGCGCGGATGAAGTGCGAATTGAGTTGAGTGAGGTCTTGCCCGCGGTCACGCCGACGCCCGGGACCGCGAACGCCGCGCACGCCGCCGGCGACGATGCGAGCCAATCGAATCGACACGCGACGCTCGTTTGGATCGAGCGAAAGAGCGAACTGCTGTCGCGGCACTTCGGTCGCGAGTTCAAGATGCGCGCCGGAGTCGTGCTCCCCTACGGCTACCACGACCTGTCGTTTCCGCGACGCATGTGGCCGTCGATCTACGTCGTCGGCGGGTTCGGCGCGAATCACTTGGCCGCGGCCGATGCGGCTCCCGCGCTGCAGAGCCCACAGGCGCGCGCCGCAATTCCGCAGGCTGTGTGGATTTTCCTCGACGCCGACACGCCCTGGGGCCACAGCGGATTCGTCGACAGCGAAACGAACGGACCGATCGGTCGCGCGCTCGTCGAAGAGTTCATTCCGTATCTTGAGGAACGCTTTCGGCTCGTTCGCACAACAGACGCTCGCATCGTGACGGGGCACTCAAGCGGCGGTTGGACGGCCGTTCACCTCGCGACGACCTATCCCGAGATGTTCGGCGCCGCGTTCGCGAGTGCGCCCGATCCTGTGGATTTCAGCGCGTTTCAAGAGACCGATCTCTATCGCGATCTCAATCTCTTCGAGTCGGCAGATGGACGGGAGACGCCGAGTTACCGCGGCATCCTCGGGCCAAGTGACGATCGCGTGTTCATGACTGTTCGCGATGAGGTCGCGTCAGAGAACGCGATTGATCCGAATGGCCGAAGTGGTTGCCAGTGGGCAGCGTGGGACGCGATGTGGTCGCCATTCGATCTTGAGCGCGCCGCCCCGCGTCCTCTTTGTGATCCAGCGACGGGCGAGATCGATCCGGTGACCGTTGAAGCGTGGTCGCGCCATGACATTGCGCGGCGCTTCGTGAAGGACCCCGCGCGCGTTGGAGGCATTCTCGAGGACCGAGTACGCATCCTTTGCGGAACGCGCGATTCGTACTACCTCAATCGCGCGGTTGCGCGGTTGAAGGCGAAGGTTGAGGCGTGGAAGGCAGACGCGCGGACGCGCGGTGCGCCGATCCGCGAGGGTGACGGATACATCGAGCTGCTCGACGGTCTGACGCACGACACGATCTACGCGTACGCGCAGATCCGTTTCCATCAGGAGATGGTGGCGTACTTGCGTGCGCGTGGACTCGCTGAGGCGCCGCCGGTTGCCGGTGGCACGCGTCGAAACGATGGTGATGGCGAGGGCAAGATCGAGCGACCGTTGCGCGATGATCGACCGGCACCGGCGCCGACGCCGACTCCGACGGGCAGGTAGCGGGCGGTTGGCGGGTCGATTGCAGGGTCTGCGCCGAATCCGTAACTCCCACAAACGGTGCACGGCACGTGCCGTTCAGTGTCTGGCACTGCCTGGCACGTGCCAGGCACCATGCACGTCGCACGGTAAACAACTGCTGCTCCGTGCTTTACGTCTGCATACTTTTGTAAACGGCACGTGCCGCTCAGTACGTGGCACTGGACGGCACGTGCCGTGCACCATAGGTTTTGGAAACGGTTACTGCTGCGCGCGTGGCCGCGAGCCCATCATCCGGCGCGCCCGCGCCACGATGTCCGCTGCCGACAGCCCCGCCGCCTTCAGCGCCTCGTCGTACGTGCGCGCCGACGTCGGCAACACCTGCACGCACATCGACTCGATCGTGAACGCGTCGCCCGACGCCGTGCACGCTTCGCTGACCGCCGCCGCCAACGCGCCGCCCGAGTTGTCCTCGACCACGAGAATGCGACCGCCGTTCTCGTTCGCAAGATCAAGCAGCGCTTCCTCGTCGAACGGAAGCGAGTAGAGATCGATGACCGTCGCGCTGATGCCCGCCTCATCGAGGCCGTCGAGCGCACGATTCACCTCATGCACCATCGCACCCGCGGTCACGATGAGAAGATCGGTGCCGTCGAAGAGAATCTCAAAGCGTCCGAGGTTGAACACCGTCTCTGCGTTGTAAAGAAACTCCTGCTCGCCGCTTGGAATGCGCATGAAGCAGACACCATCGTGCTCCGCTGCTGCGAGCGTGAGTGCGTAGGCCGCAAATGCGTCGGAAGGTTGCAGCAAGTAACCCGAAGGATTCCCAGCGCTGTCGCGTTGCGCCGCGATCCCGCGGAACCACGCCACATCACCAACCGCCGCTTCAGAAGCTCCCGCGGTGAGTGCGCCGAGGCCGGCGTTCGTCGCGACAAACGTCGCGTGTGCGCCCGCGCGCGCCGCCGACTCGATGCCTTCATGCGCGCGAACAAAACCGCGCGCCGAAGCCGACGCAAATGCGACCTTCCCGTGTGCCGCGAGCGCCGACGCGACCGAAACCATGTGCGATTCCGCGCTCTTCAATTCGAACGCGCGCGAGAGCAGCGTGCGATCTTGTGCGAAGAGTTCGCTCGCGCCACCAGCGCGCGCGTCAGCTTCGAGGACAACCGTTCCCGCATGCGCGCGACCAAGCGTGCGCAGCGCGAGTGCGTGGGCACGACGCGCGGCGAGCCGACCGCTTTGATACACCGCGAACATGTCCGCTTCGCGCATCGCGCGGGCGAAATCGGGCACCGTTGCGAGATTGTCGGCAAGCGACGGCGTCGCGTTCGCGGCGTGCTTCGCGCGCGCAGTCGGACGCGCGATTTCAGAACCAAACGAACGCGTCAAACCAACGCGCGTGCCGCGCAATTCTTCGAGTGCGGTCTTCAACTTGTCGCCGGTTGGAATACGGCCACTCCACGCGCCGCCTTGCAAACTCTTCGCGCCCCAACCCTTGGTTGTGCGCGCGACGATCGCCGTCGGCCGCGACTCCTTCGCCTTCGCCGCGATCTCGTCAACCGCGGTGCGAATCTGCGCGGGCGCGTGCCCATCAATCGCGCTGGCATGGAAGCCGAGTGCCGCGAGTCGACGCACGAGCCCGTCGGGGCCGTCGATGTTGGCCGAACGATCAGTCGTCGCAGGCGTGCCGACGACGAAGACCGGAACCACCGACGTCAAACGCTCCTCGACGATGTGCGCGAGCGCTTCCCAGAGTTGCCCTTCGCGAAGTTCCGCGTCAGAAACAAGCACAAACGCGCGGCGATCGATGCCATCGAGACGAGCAGCAAGTGCGCTTCCGACTGCGTGCGAGACACCAGCGCCGTGCGCGGTGACAGGGTGTTCGAAGAGCGCAATCGTGCCCGCGGTGTGCGCGGTTGGCGTCACGGGAAGCGGACCGTCGGCCGCGCCGAACTTCGCAAGATCGGCCGTCGCGAGCGGGCGCCACGCGCCGTCGATGAAGGCGGGGACGCCGAGGTCCGCGCACGCGGCGTACACGATCGAGGAGAACGCGGCGTCCGAAAGAACCAAGCGGTCGCACGCGGCGTCGCGCGGGCTCGATGGATCCCAGCGCATCGACTGCCACAAAAGCGTGGTCACGATGTGGGCTGCCGACATCGCAACCGTGGGGTTCCCCACGCAGGCGGTCGCGCAGGTTTCGAGTGTGGTCGACGCAAGTTGGATCGCCTTCGCGTGCGCGGCGGAGTCCAAACTGGCCGCGACCGCGGCATTTGAGTTGGCCGAGGGAGCCGAGAGCGAAATCGATGGCTGCGAAGAGACGGACTGGGACGAGAATTGGCTCGTCGAATGGTGCATCACGTGCAAACTCACTTGGCCCGTGGCGGGTCCGGAAAGAGTGGGAGAATGGCCAATTCGGCGCGCGAGGACGCCTAGGGACGTAGGGAGACGCCTGAGCGCCCGCGGCCGAGTTCCGCAGTATCGGGGGGACCCGCACATCGGGCAAGCACACCCGCTGCGAGAACAGGTCGATTTCCGCGTTTCCCGCGAATTTCAGGGCGAAGGTCCGCAGTCGCGAGAGAAACACGGCGGAAATCCAGCGGAAACCCGGCGGAAACCCGGCGGAAACACGGCGGAAACAAGCGAACCGCGCTGTTGTTCTCGGTCGAGGAGTGACGGAATCGCTCTCCGCGTGCATCATGCGCACTCGCGCAATTCCCCCAATCACGATCGTAAGAACACCATGCAGCGCCACTTCACCACCCTCACGTCGCTCATTACTCGCCGCGCTCCTCGGTATGCACGAGCGCTCGCACTTGCGGTTGCCCTCGCGGCCCCGATCGCCGGAGCACTCACGACGACTGAGCACGCAGCCGCGCAAGGAAGCCGCAGCACGCCGACGCCCGTCTCGGCAACAGACTTCGCGCGCATGCTCGTCGAATGCGGCCTCCCAGAAACGACACGCGACATCGCACTTCCGCTGCACGAGGGTTACTTCGCACGCTTCCGCGAGTTCGAAACCCGCGAAGTCGATCCTGCGCTCGACAATACCGCAGGCGGCGACTTTGTGCTCTCCCGCACACTCGAGAGCGCGAAAGAAACGCGCGATCTTCGCCGACGGCTCTTCCAGCGCGCCGCACAACTCGACGCGCAACTCGTCGATGAACTCGTCGGCGTGCTCACCGTCGAAGATGCTGTCCGTGCCGAACGCCTGCGCGACACACTCGCGCGTCGCCGCGCGGCCACGATCATCGCCGGCGTCGGTTTCGGTGGCGGACTCAGCGCAAAGCCCGAGACCTTCGACCTCCGATCATGCGAAGCGCTGCGCACGCTCGACACCACCGCGCGCGATGCGGTCGCGCCGAGTTTCGATGCGTACGGCGTCGAACTCACGCGCGCGCTCGAACGCGCGGCGGACGCGCGACTCGATATCTCGGTCAAAGCCGCAGAACTCCGCGCGGAACGCAACATTCCGCAGACGCCCGTCGTGGATGCGCCACAGACAGAGAATGCGCAAGAGAGTGGCGACGCGGCAACGGGCGCCGACAGCGCGCCGGTTGCGCAAGGCATCGACGAAGATTGGTTCCGCCGCAACGCCGAGATTCAGCGCGAAGCGAGCACCGAGTTCGCGCAAGCGATGCTCCGCGTGCGTCGCATTCACCGCGACACGCTCGCGAACATCGAGCCGCTCGTTCCCGCGAAAGTCGCGCGTGCGATGCGTACCGACCTCTTCCGCGCGGTCTACCCAGGCCTGAAATGGAAGAACGCATTCGACGCCGCACTCGCTGAAGCCGAAGGCCTTCGCGCGAAAGGCAAGATCGACGACGCGCAGTGGTCTGCCGCCGAAGCAATCATCGATAGCCATGATGTTGCCACGCGCGGTGTCCTCGGCGAGTTGATGGATCTTGCCGACAAGAATGCCGGTTCTGGCGAACTCGGCCCCCTGATGGTTGCCGTGAATGATTCCGAAAGCGAAGAAGGAAAGCGCACTGCGCGGCTTTCGCAAGAACTCGCTGAACTCTCCTCGCGCGATGCGGAAGCGCTGCGCGCGACACTCGGACTCGAAGCCGTCGCGCCGCAAGTTGCGGTCAACGGTCGCGCGATCGAGCTCAACGGCGTCGACATCGCGAGCGCGATTGAAGGTGCGATCGGCGAAGCAGTCGTAGGCGCCGTGGGCGGCGGCGACGCTCTTGAAGCCAACGTGCAAGTGCAAGCGGTGATGATTGGTGGCGACGGTGAAATGATCTCGCTCTCGACCGAAGACATGGATGACGCAGGCATGATGTTCGTCGGCGGGCCGGGGCTCTTCGGTGGCGGCACGCGCATTCCGAAGCCATTCACGCGCGACGAACTCGACAAGATCGCCGCGTGCTCAGGACTTGAAGGCGCACAACGTCCAACCTTCGATGAAATCGCCGCGCGTTGCGCCGAAGCGCGCAACGCAGCGACCGAAGAACACGGCGCTTCTGCTGCGAGTAGTCTCGCAAACGTCGAAGGCAGCGTGAACTTCTCGGTTTCGGTCGGCCCCGAAGGCGCACTTCCCTCGGCGAATGGCGGCGGAGACACCGATGCGCTCATCGCGGCGATCACAACTGCGGAAGAAACGATGTTCGACGAAGTGCGCGCCGCTGCTGAAGCCACGCGCGTCGACGCGATTGAAGCTGCGCGTCGTGCGCGCGCACGCACGCGGCTCCTCGCCGGTGCGACTGGCGAATACAGCGTCGACCTCGTGCGCATCGTCGATGAGGCCGCATTAAGCGAAGCAAATCGCGCAGCAATCGCGGCGTCACTCAAAACATGGGATGAATCATCGGTCGATGCATTGCAAGCATTCCAGCGCGAATCCGCTGCCATCTCGAAGCGCCGTCAAGAGATCTTCGAAACGATGATGCAAGAGACGACAACCAGCGACGGCAACGGCAACACGAATGTTTCGCGCACGATGGCACTCGACGGCGCCTCCACAGAAGAACTCTCTACGCTTGAGAAGCGCGAGACCGCAGCGAAGAAGCGCGTTGCGGATACCAACACGCGCACGCGCAGCGAGATCGAGGCAGCTCTCGCCGGCGATCTCGATGCGCAAAAGGCTGTTCGTCGCGCGTACCTGCGCGCAGCAAATCCATCGGTTTATCGCGGCGCGCGCGATCTCGGTCCGTTCTTTGAGAAGGCCGCAGCGTTCGAAGGTGTTCGCACGCAAACTCAGGCAGATATCGCCCGACTGCGCGCTGAGTGGCTCGAAGAACGCGAAACGCGCTTCGAAACTTTCATCAACGCGCGCGACGAAGCTGCGCGCGAAAGCGCTGCACGCTTGAACGGCTCGAGCGCCGACGCTGAAACCATCGAGAACAACGCACGTGAAGGCATGCGTCGTATGCAAGAATCGCAGCGCGAACGAAAGCGCCTGCGCGACGATCTCGAGCAGATCGAAGCAACAGCATTCCGCCGTTTGCAAGATCTTCTCGTGATCGAAATCGGTGCGGAGCGCGCGAAAGAACTCGGCGAACTCCCCGCGAAGAAGAAGCCGCGTGCGCCGATGATTCAATTCGGCAACTAATCGCGAGCACTCCGAAACAAAAGCAACGCGCGCTTGATCAACGATCGGCGCGCGTTGCTTTTGTGCAATCATGCTTACGCATCGAGTTTCGTCTTCCAACACTCAGGCACGGCGCCGTACGTTGCGACGATGCGCGATCGAATACCGCCGCGGCCCTTCCACACTGTGATCAACTGCATCCACGCAGGGCTCATCGACTGCGCGAGGTCGTCGCGCATGCGATTCGTGACCGCTTCATAGAAGATGCCAGCGTTGCGGAAACTCTGGTAGTAGAGCTTGAGGCTCTTCAACTCGACACACACGGCCTTCGGTTCGTAACGCAAGATCACATGTGCGAAATCGGGGTGTCCAGTCTTCGGGCACACAGACGTGAATTCCTCACTCACGTGCTCGATGACGAACGGTGCGTCGGTCGGCGAATCAAAGAACTCGAGAAGTGACGGATCGATGGGGCTCTGATCTGGCATGGCGCGCATACTACGACGCGCCGCGTTCGGTGCGTTTGCGTCAAACCGAAGCGATCGCCCTGCGAGAGAGACGTGCCAAAAATTCGATTGAGAAGTTTGCGCCAAAAACCCGCGTGCGCGTGGCGAATCAGAGCCGGTACTTGAGCAAGAGTTCCGCGACCTTCGGCTGGTCGGGATTCGTGCGCAGCGAACGCTGCAACATCGCGCGCGCTTCGTCGCGCAGCGGCGAATCAGGCTTCTTGCCGTCCTTGATCCACGCATTGAGCGCATTGACGCCGACGCCGTTCAGCGCGGGCCAGTACGCCGGATCAAGTTCGATCGCCTTGCGATAGGCCGCGTCGGACTTGTCGAACTCATTGAGTCGGAAGAGCGACCAACCGAGTCGTTCGAATGCGGCCGCACTTGGTGCGGTGCGCGTCAGGGCTTCGGCGGCATTGGCCGCTTCCTGGTAGCGCTTCTCAGCGGCGTAGGCGTTGACGAGCGCGAACATCACATCGACAGGCGGCTCGATCAACTCGCATGCGGTTTCATACTCGCGGATCGCTTCGGGGCCGCGACCAGCCTTCGAGTAGGCGCGCGCGAGTGCGAGGTGCGCTTGGCCGCTCGCTGGGTCCACACGAATCGCGCGCTCCGCGAACGCAATCGCGCCATCGGTTTGATCGGACAGGAACAAGAGCCGCGACATCGCGAGGTTCGACTGAAGATCGCGCGGACGAATCGTGAGCGCACGCTGCAACGCGCGAATCGCTTCCTTCGTCCGCCCGAGTGCCTCAAGCACGCGGCCGTAGCCACTTGTCGCCGCAAAGTCGTTCGGATCGAGCGAAACGGCGCGCGCGTATGCAGGCTCCGCGAGTTCGATCTCGCCCTTCTCTTCAAGCACGCCGCCCATGCCGGTGTAGGCATCCGCAAGCGTTGGATTTTCTTGGAGCAACTCGCGGAAGATGCGCAGCGCGGTGTCGTAATCGTCGGCTTCGGCCGCAGCGCGAGCATCAGCGAGACGCGCTTCTTCGGCGGCAGTGGGCTCAATCCGCAACGTTGGACGGCTGATTTGCGTGCCTCCAGCCCCGGCCGTGGCGGCGTTCCCCGAGGACGCCGGCGCGGTGCTGCGCGTTGCGCAACCGACGGCCAAGAACGTTGAGACGAGCGAACCGGCGACGGCTGCACGCGTGGCGCTGCGGGCAAGGTGTCCGCTGGCGAGATCGGGCTGTGTTGTCCGGAAAGAGCTCATGGGCCCTCTATCTTCGGGCAACTGCGCCCGCAGCCTGTAATCCGTGGTGAGATTCGTCAGAAATGCACACGACTTCATGCGACGCGACGAGTCGCGCCGACAGAATCAGGCGTTTCCTGCGTCTTTCGACCCTCAGTCGGCTTCGATCGCGAGTCACTTCGACCCAGCAAACGCCGCCAAACGCTCGGCGTTCACGAGATCCCACGCGCGTCCATCCGCAGCGTCGCCCTTCTCCGTTTCAAGCACCTTTGGTACCTCCGCAAACGCCGGATGTCGAAGGACCGCGCGGAACCACGCATCGCCGCACAAGCCTTCGCCGATGTGCGCGTGGCGGTCCTTGCGCGACGCAAACGCCGCCTCGGAGTCGTTCACATGGATGGCGGCGACATGCGCAAGACCCGCTTCGGCATCGAAGCGCTCGAGCGTCGCTTTCGCGCGCGCCGGTGTCGAAACGTCGTAGCCCGCAGCAAAGACGTGGCAGGTGTCGATGCAATAGGCGATGCGCTCCGGCTCGGCGACGAGGTCGCGGATCGTCTTCAAGTGGTGGAACGCATACCCGAGGTTGGTGCCGGAACCCGTCGTCGTTTCGAGGGCAATCCGTACGCGATAGCCGCGGAGCTCGCGGTGGATCTGATCGATGGACTTCGCGATCCGCTTAAGGCCGTCGAGTTCATCAGTCGTTGGTTCAGCGTCGAGATCGTTCGCCTCGGCTGGCTTGCGCGCCTGCCCGCCCGAGGCGCAGAGATGGGCGCCTGGATGCGCGACCGACACACCCACCCCGAGTCGTTCACAGCGCTCGAGTTCCGCACGCTCGCAGAGAATCGACTTCTTGAGGTTCTCCGCGTCCGGCGACGCGAGATTCACGAGGTAACTGTTGTGACTCACGATGCGGCGTGTGTCTTCGAAAACGGTGCCTTGCCGCGCGGCGGCGAAGTCGGCGACTTCTGCATCCGTCAGCGGCTTCGGGGTCCACTGCCGTTGATTGCGCGTGAAGATCTGCACCGCACCGAAGCGGAACGCGACCGCCTCGTCGATCGCGGCCCGCAACGAGCCTGCCGTCGACAAGTGCGAGCCGATCCAGTGCTTCTCGCAAGGCGAAGCGTGACGCATGGTGGCGTTCGCGGCTTTCTCCGCAGAACCTGCGTTCGTCGCGCGCGCGGTTGCCACTACACCATCCTCGCGCCGGCAGCGCGCGCGGCGGCCACGATACGTTCGGCCGTGCGGACCGCGGCAAAGCCATCTTCCGCATTCACAAGCGGTCGACGATTCGTGCGCACCGCGTCGAGGAAATCGAGGAGTTGCAACTTCAGCGGTTCACCAGCACCGACCGACAGCGGCTCCATCGCAATCATTTCGAGGTAGTTCACGCCCGACAAATCTTCGCCCGCCTTCAAGCGGCGACGGACTTCATCGAGTTGCGAAGCATTTGCGGTCTTGCGCACCACCGTGCCCTTCTTCTCAACGAAGTCGGCCGAGACGTACGCGTCTTCGCTGATCAAGCGAATCTTGCGCTCGGTCTTGAGCGCGAGTCGGCTCGCAGTGACGTTCGCGGTGCAACGAATGCCATCTTTCCCGGCGGGGAAGACAAGCCGCGCGTTGCACACGTCTTCCGCTTCACCCACGACGCACACCGCATTCGCGTGAATCTCTTCCGGTTCCGTACCCATCAGCGCGAGCAGCACGTCGAGGTCGTGAATCATCATGTCGAGCACAACGCCGACGTCGACCGAGCGGAACGTCATCGGACTCACGCGGTCGATCTCGATGAAACGCGGGCGAATAGAGCCGGCTGCAACAAGTTCGCGCACGGCAACCATCACGGGGTCGTAGCGCACGACGTGACCAACTTGAAGGAGCGCACCCGTGCGACGCGCGGTGTCGGCGATGGCGCGTGCTTCAGCGACATCGGGCGCGAGCGGCTTCTCAACGAGGCACGCCACGCCCGCTTCTAAGAGCGGTTCGACAATCGCGCGGTGTGTCACGGTCGGCGTCGCGACCGTCACCGCATCGACGCCGTGCGCGATCAGCGCTTCGACCGACGAGAACGCTTGTCCGCCCCACTCTTCGGTGATCTTCGAGGCGCGCTCAGCGTTGCCGTCGACGACGCCAACGAGATCACACCCTTCGGTGGTTGCGTACAACCGCGCGTGATGTCGGCCCATCTTGCCGACGCCGATCGTCGCGCAACGAAGCGTCTTCTGTGCAACAGTCATCGTCGTCCTCCGGTCACGGTGCGTGCCGCGGCCGCGTGTGCGACGGCGTTCTTGAACATCTGCAAGCCCGGCGTTTCGCCCTTCCGCTGCGCAGGCGCGAGGCGCGTCCACCGCGGATGCTGCGTCCAGTGCAGGTATCGCTCAGGGTGCGGCATCAAACCGAACACGAGACCCGTCACATCGCAGATACCCGCGATGCGGTTGACCGAGCCGTTGAAGTGATCGCTCGCACCGTAACGAACGGCGACTTGTCCATTTGCTTCGAGAAGCGCGATGGTTTCTTCATCGGCGACGAAGCGGCCCTCGCCGTGCGCGCACGGCATCAACGCCGTTTCCGCATCCATCGAAAGTCCGCGCGTCCACACGCAACGCGTGTTCGCAGGAATCTCCATCGAAGTCCAAATGTCGTTGAAGCGCGCAGTCGCGTTCTGCGCGAGTGCGACCGTTGGCTCCGTCGGCACATCGCTCCACGCTTCGCCCGCCGCAGGCCCAGGCAAGAGCCCTGCTTGCACGGCGATTTGGAAGCCGTTGCACGGCGTGATCATGGGAACGCCGCGCGCGATTGCTGCCGCGAGCGCTGGGTAAATCGACTCACGAATCAGCGCGGCCATGATGCGACCTGCGGCGATGTCGTCGCCATAACTAAATCCGCCGGGCAGACCGATCAAGTCGAACTGATCGATGCGCGATGGGTCGCGTGCGAGCCGCGCGAGGAGTTCGCTTTCGACGGTGCAACCTGCGAGTTCGAACGCTTCGCAGAGTTCGAGATCGCAGTTGATGCCGGGAGCGGTGATAACGAGTGCTTTCATGGATGATTCCTTCGCGCTTACCACGCGAGTCCTCCCGACCACGCTTGTCCGAGGTCTGCAACTTTCGCGCTTGCGCCTGCGACCGTGAGTTCGCCGGACGCGTTGAACGAACCGACGACCGCGTGCGGCACGTCACCGAGTGCCTTCGACAATGCCGCGAGGTCTGCCGTGCGCACTTCAAGCAAGTAGCGCGCGCTGTCTTCCGCGAAGAGCCGCGCCGCAAGCGACAGCTCGCTCTCGGCGGGCATCGCGTCGATATCGAGCGTAAGTCCGAGCGCGCCGCTGAACGCCATCTCCGCCGCCGCGACAAGGAAGCCGCCTTCCGAGCAGTCGTGCGCAGACGCGACGAGCCCCGCCGCAATCGCCCACGCGACTGCAGCTGCGTGCTTCGGACCATCTGCCAAACTTGGCGCTGGAATCTTCGCGTTCGTCATGCCAGCGAGCATGGCGAAGTGCGATCCGCCGAGGCGGTTCGTCGTCTTTCCAACGAGAACAAGCGCGTTGCCCGCAGCCTTCGCATCCATCGAAACCGCGCGCGCATCTTCTTGAACAGGCGCGAAACCCGAGATCAAGAGCGTCGGCGGAATCTGAATCGTGCGACCGTCTTCGGTCACGAACTGGTTGTTGAGCGAGTCCTTGCCTGAGATGAACGGCGTGCGGTACGCCTTCGCTGCGTCGTAGCAACCTTCGCACGCACGAACGAGTGCGCCCATGTTGCGCGGGTCCTTGCAGCTCGGCCAACAGAAATTGTCGAGGATCGCGATGCGCGTCGGATCTGCGCCAACGCACACGAGGTTGCGGACGCATTCATCGATCGCCGCGATCGCCATCGCGTAGGGATCGCTTCCAAGGCCGGTCGCAAGACCGTTGCCGATTGCAAGAGCGCGCGTCGAATTCTTCTTCGGTCGAATCACGGCCGCGTCGCCGGGCCCGCCGCCAGATGTTCCGACCGGCACACCAACGAGCGGCTTCAACACGCTCGAGCCTTGCACCTCGTGGTCGTACTGCCGAATGATCCACGACTTACTCGCGATGTTTGGATGCGCGAGCAACATCTCGAGCGCCTTCATCGCGTCGGCGCCAGCAACGACTTCGCGCGTGATGCGCGGCGCGCGCTTCGGCGCACGTTGCTGCGCGGCCCACGACGCGTCCCAAACGGCTTCACGCACCGGCATCGGAATCGCGCCGTGCAGGAATTCGCAGGAAAGTCGGCCAACCTCCGTGCCCTTCCACAAGAGCGTGATGTCGCCATCGTCCGAACCAAACGTGCCGAGGTCGCACCATTCGACCCCGTGGTCGGTGCAAATCGCCGCGAGTTCGCCGAGATTTTCGCGCGGCACCGCGAGCACAAGTCGTTCCTGCGCTTCGCTGATCCACACTTCGGTTGGCGAGAGACCATCGTACTTCGTCGGTGCGCGCTCAAGGTGCACGGTTGCGCCGATCTCACTCGCCATTTCACCAACTGCGCTTGAGAAGCCACCCGCGCCGCAATCGGTGAGACCGTGGTAGAGCGGGCCGCCCGTGCGATCACGCATGGCAAGAATCGCGTCGAGCACCTTCTTCTCGGTGATCGCGTTTCCAATTTGCACCGCGTGGCTGAATTCATCCGCATGCTTGTCGGTGAGTTCAGCGCTCGAGAACGTCGCGCCGTGAATGCCATCGCGACCAGTGCGGCCGCCAACCGCAACAATCGCGTCACCCTTCCGCGTCGCGCCCTTCACGCAACTGCGCGGCATGAGACCGATGCAGCCGCAGTACACAAGCGGATTGCCGACGTAGTTGTCATCGAAGTAGACCGCGCCATTCAGCGTCGGAATACCCATGCGATTGCCGTAATCACGAACACCCGCAACAACCTGCGTGAGGATGCGCTTCGGCTCGAGGCAACCTTGCGGAACTTCCGCGACATCGGGATAGGCCACGCAGAAGACGTCGGTCGCGGCGATCGGCTTCGCGCCGAGGCCTGTGCCGATCACGTCGCGGATGCAGCCACCGATGCCTGTCGCAGCACCGCCGTATGGTTCGATCGCGCTCGGACGATTGTGCGTTTCACACTTGAAGCAGACCGCGTGCTCGTCATCGAACGCGACAACGCCTGAGTTGTCGACGAAGACAGACAAGCACCAATCGATGCCGTCCTTCATGAGTTCGTGCGTGCTCGCGGCGACCGTCGACTTCAAGAGATTCTTGACGAGGACTGTGCCTTCCGCGCCCAATTCGTGATTCGGCCGCGACTTCGTATCGGCGGCGAGCGACCACTGACCTTCAAAGGCCGGATCCGATGCGAGTTCGCGATAGCGCACCGTCGACTTCAATGTCTTGTGGACGCAGTGCTCGCTCCACGTCTGCGCAAGCGTTTCGAGTTCGATCTCACGCGGCTCACGGCCGACGCGGCGATACTCGGCTTGAATCGCCTTCATCTCATCGAGTGAAAGGAAGAGGTGACCCTCGCGCGAAAGTTTCTCAAGACCCGCGTCGTCGAGCTTCGTGATCGCGACGGATCGGATCGCGAGTTCGTAGGGCTTTCCAGCGGGAAACGCATTTGGAAAGTAGGGCTCGGTGTGAATCGCGTGAATGACGTGGTTTGCGAGCAGTCGTTCGCCAACCATCCGTGCGACGACGGCGTCGACACCTTGCAGGTCGTAGCGGTCACCAGTGCGGACCTCGACATGCTTGCCGACCAACGCATGAATCGCGAGTTGCACACTCTCCGCCGCAGGATCGGTCACACCCGCGAGCGGATGGACTTCAACCACCGCGGTTCCCGGCGCAACGGTTGGACGCGAGTTCCGCGCGGACACGTTGGTAGCGCCACTACTTCCCCCGCTCGCGTGAATCTCCGCGCTCTGCGTGATGCAGTCGGCGAGGAGTTCGTTCGCGATGCGATCCACTTCGCTCGCCGTGAGATCACCTTGGATCAGGTAGACGGCCGTATGTTCGACCTTCTTTGGCGCGCGCGCGAGGCCGAGGCCTTCGATCGCACGCTGGACCGCGGCACCGCGCGGATCGGAGTGACCACGACGAGGACGAACCTCGACGCGATAGATGGCGGTCGAGAGGGCGGCAGTACGGGGTGAAAGATCAGCGGCGGTCGGCATGGATCGGCTCGTTCCTGCAGCACGCGGCCGCAGGACGGCACACGCGCCTTGGGGGGAACGCGGAGTGTAGGAAAACGGCCCGCGACGGGAATCGTCACGGGCCGTTGAATTCTGTGGATTCGCGCGACTTTCAGATGGGTGCGCGGG
>JBJOHQ010000219.1:0-7446 GCA_046047595.1 Planctomycetota bacterium
GTCCCGAATCACAGTCCATTCGCGTAGCGCAGGTGGGGCGATGAGTCGAACTCGTCGCTCCGCCTGCGTTTTTCTCGCGACACAACGTGGAGCGCTAATGGCGCGCGTGAACGTCCGTGCGGTTGAAGATCGAGGAAGTCCAACGTACACTCATCCTCCCGCACGCGGTCGTGGCGGAATGGCAGACGCGCTAGTTTCAGGTACTAGTGGGGCAACCCGTGGAGGTTCAAGTCCTCTCGACCGCATGAAGCCGTGGACCCGAAAGGGTCCGCGGTTGTTTTTAGGATTGGTTTGACGAGTCGTCTCGTCGGCCGATTGACTCGGCCGACGTAGGCGAGGTTCTGTTTGGAGATCCTTCAGACAGAACCTTGAGCAAGGCGGCGGATTTGAGTCGATGCGCTGTTCGTATCCGCATCTATCGTGTGCACTATGACCCAAGTCCTCACCACCGATGATCTGCTCTTTGTGAGTTTCTCGAGCAAGGTGTTCGCACTCCACCGTGGCGATGGCGCTGTCGTGTGGAAGTGGAAGGCACCGAAGGGGACGGGTCTCGTCACGCTCTTGCCCGATGGCGATCGACTCTTCGCGTCGTGTCAGGGGTACACGTGGGCACTCGACCCTTGCAACGGGACGGCATTGTGGTTCCAAGAGTTGAAAGGCGAGGGGATGGGAACGCCGATGCTTGCGACGATGCGAGGCGTGAGTCTTGTTCCGCCGATGGACGACAATGTTCGCGCGAGCGAAAGTGCGGGCTAAAACCGCGCTAGAGAACAGCCGCGGAGGTAGAACGACGCAGCCGGTCGATCGCAGCGATCACACGTTGGCTGGCCTCCGCGATCTCTGATTCCGAAGTTTCTCGCGAGAGGCTGAAGCGAATCGACCCGTGTGCGATTTCTGGCGCGACGCCCATCGCAAGCAGTACCGGCGATGGATCGAGCGATCCAGACGAACAGGCCGCGCCAGCCGAGGCATCGACGCCGCGTTCAGAGAGCAAGAGCAGAATCGCTTCAGCCTCGAGGCGCGCGAAGCCAAGGTTGGTCGTGTTCCAAAGTCGTGGTGAACTCGCGGAGTGCACGACGGCTCCGGTCGCGTCACACACTGCCTGTTCGAATCGATCGCGGAGTTCGCTGCCTATTCGCGCACCATCGGTCGAGAGCCATGCATGCGCGAGATCCGCAGCAACGCCCATCCCCGCGATCGCGGGCACATTCTCGGTGCCGCCTCGACGCTCACGCTCCTGAGGGCCGCCGATCGACTGCGGTTCGCATCGAATCGTCCGTCGAACGAAGAGGGCGCCGACACCCTTTGGTCCATGAAACTTGTGCGCAGCGAAACTCGCAAGATCCACTTGAAGCGCTGCGAAGTCGGTTGGCATCTTTCCGATCCACTGCGTTGCGTCGGTGTGGAAGCGCACGCCATATTCACGGCAAAGCGCGCCGAACGAGGCGATATCAGTGATGGCGCCGGTTTCGTTGTTTGCCCACATGAGGCTCACGAGCGCAATCTCATGTGCGCGACGGCGTAGGAGTTCTTCGAGCGCCGCGAGATCTGGCGTTCCTGCTTGCCCCTGATTCGCTGCGAGCCAAACAACCTCGCCGCCGCGTTTCTCGTAGCGTTGCGCGAACTCACGCACCGTGCTGTGTTCGAACGCGGTGGTCACAAGGACGCGACGCTCGGGCTGCGTGACCGCGAAGTGTTCAAGCGTCCCGCGCATGGCGAGATTCGCGCCTTCCGTTCCGCCGGATGTAAAGACGATCTCACGATCTTGGCAGCCGACGAGTCGCGCGACAGACTCGCGCGCGAGCTCGACTGCGCGCTTCGCTTCGCCGCCTGATCGGTGAACGCTGGATGGATTCGCCCACGTTTCACGCATCACTCGCGCGACAGCCTCAACGACCTCATGCGCAGGACGCGTCGTTGCATTCGAATCGAGATAGAGGCGAGAGGACAGCATCGTCGAAGTTCGTCACTTCGTCGGCGTGACTGGAGCCTGACCTGTGGCCGCGCCACTCGATCCCGTCGCAGTACCGGTTGAACCTGTGTCCTCCGACTCGTTCACTTGCGACTGCTTCGCATCGAGCAAGTGACGCTGACGCGCCGCCATCCGCTGCATTTCGCGCTGTTCCTTCTTCTGCCACGCTGCGATTTGTGCGGGTGTCATCCCAGCAATCGGCGGCTTCGAAGCATCCGACGCGTGCAATTGCTTCAGCGCGTCGTACTGGCTCGCGTGGTACTCATCGAGCGACTCCTGTTGGTAGGTGAACGCGTCGTAGGGCGTGAGAGGAGTTGCGGGCGTCGCGGGCACTGCTGCAGGATTAGGAAGTGCGGGCGGCGCTGGCTGCACGGGCGTGAGCGCGGGCGCAGAGGTGGTGCGACCGACTGGTTGCGCACGGGGGATCGGGGCCGATCGCGCGAGCGGCATCGCACGCTGCACTGGTGTTGCAGGCGGATTCACCAAAAACGTCGAGCCTGGCATTGGCGGGTTCCCGTCGATGAATGGCGCGTACACGTACAAGACGCCGTTCGTCACGCGGCCAGACCCCATTTGCGAACGAGTCGTCACCCAAGTAATCGGAGGACCCTTCGCGGTGCGCCCACGGTCGGCATAAAGCGATGCGAGCATCGCGTTCACATCCGCTGGGCCAAGGCACTGCGTCGCTTCCAGAAGATTCGCGTTGCGTGGCTCTGGGTAACGATGCGCGGTTGCACCGTCGGGTTGATGAGCCCATGAACCCCACGTGCCATGCATGTCGCGCGACATCAATTCCTGTTCTGCGACGGAGAAATTGCTCGTCGTCATCACACGATTCGATGGCACAAAGATCCACGCCCACGGTGGCTGCGGGCAAGGTCCGGACTGTGTATTCGCAAGAGTCGCGATTTGTGGTGCCCAGCCGACGACGCCGTTCGTCGCGCGCCACGACACAGGTGCCGCGGACCAGTCGTTACCTGGAACCCAAAGCCAACCACGGTCTTGATCGAATGTCCAACTGCCGTAGTGCTCGGCGGCCCATCCAAAGGGAAGACCGGATCGCCAGTAGGGAGTTCCGTTCTGGGTGATGATCCATTCGCCGACAGAGAAGGGTTGCCACCACGGTTGAACATCATGCGGTTGCCAGACCCAACCGAACTGTGGGTGTGAGTACCACTGGCCATAGGCAAGCAGTGACTGCATCAACTGCTGGCACGTTGTCGTGCTTCGCGAGCCGCGCTCCTGCGGGTTGTACGGAACCTGCTGCACCTCTTGCTGCGAGGCCTCAAATGGCTGCGTGGACACGAATGGCTGTGAAGCCTCGAGGGGAAGCGCAGCAGCGGTGTGAAAGAGGGTGCCAGAAGTGGCGAGCCCGAGTGCAAGTGATGCAACGAATGTCGTAGACATAGTTCCACTATACCCCGCGGCAGTCCGCGCGGTTCAAAGTTCAGGTGTGTCGCGCGAAGCGTGCGCGGCCGACTTCGATGAGTCTGCCGCAACCTTCCTCGCGCTCGTTTGGACGGTCACCGAGCTCGCCACGCGCGATAGCGTGCGATGAGTCCCTGTGTTGAACTGTCGTGCGACGGCTTCGGCGCGGCGCCAACCAACTCGGGGATAATCCGCTTGGCAAGCACCTTGCCGAGTTCAACACCCCATTGGTCGAAGCTGTTGACGCGCCAAATCGAGCCCTGCACAAAGACCTTGTGTTCGTAGAGCGCGATGATGCGGCCGAGCATGCGCGGTGAGAGTTTCTCGCACAGGAGCGTGTTGGTCGGTCGATTTCCGGGGAACGTGCGGTGCGGGACAAGCCACTCGGGCGTGCCCTCTGCGCGAACTTCTGCAGGTGTCTTACCGAACGCAAGCGCTTCGCCTTGAGCGAAAATGTTCGCAAGCAGAATGTCGTGATGGCTCGGCGATGTTGCATCGCCGCCGATCTCATGGAGCGGCTTCGCGAACGCGATGAGATCGCATGGGACAGGCGACGTTCCCTGATGAATCATCTGATAGAACGCGTGTTGGCCGTTCGTTCCGGGCTCGCCCCAGATGACTGGGCTTGTCTGCCAACGGCACGGGGTTCCATCAAGTTGCACCCGCTTGCCGTTCGACTCCATCTCAAGTTGTTGGAAGTAGGCGCTGAGTCGATGCAAATACTGGCAGTAGGGGAGCACGGCGACCGTCTCGCAGCCGAGGAAGTCGCGATTCCAAATGCCGATGAGTGCGAGGAGATAGGGGAGATTCTTCTTGGGCGGAGCGGTGCGGAAGTGCTCGTCCATGTCGCGGAAACCCGCGAGCAACTCTCGGAAGTTGTCTGGCCCAATCGCGACCATGGTCGAGAGGCCGATCGCTGAATCCATCGAGTAGCGACCACCAACCCAATCCCAGAATCCAAACATGTTCGCAGTGTCGATCCCGAACTTCGAGACCTCCGCGGCGTTTGTAGACACCGCCACAAAGTGCTTTGCCACCGCCGCAGGATCTTTCAGTTTCGCGAGTGCCCACGCGCGCGCAGTTTGCGCGTTCGTCATGGTTTCCATGGTCGTGAAAGTCTTGGAACTCACGACGAAAAGCGTTTCCTCTGGATTGAGGTCGCGCGTCTTCTCGTAGAAATCCTCGCCGTCGATGTTCGAGATGTAGCGGCACTCGATGCCGCGCTCGGTGAAGTCCTTGAGCGCTTCGTACGCCATCACTGGACCGAGATCGGAACCGCCGATTCCGATGTTGACCACGGTTCGAATGCGCTTTCCGGTGTGACCGCGCCACGATCCATTTCGCACGGACGTTGCGAACCGCTCCATGCGCTCGAGCACTTCATGAACATCAGGGACGACGTCGTGGCCATCAACCTTGATCGTCGAACCCTTCGGTGCGCGCAAGGCGACATGCAAAACTGCGCGATCCTCGGTGACGTTGATGTGATTCCCCGCGAACATCGCTTTCGCGTGTTTCGCAACGCCGCATTCAGACGCGAGCGCGAAGAGCGCATCGAGGATTTCGCCGTCGATGAGGTTCTTCGAGAAATCGAGATGCATGCCGAGTGCTTCGAAGGTGAACTTTCGGCCGCGGGCGCGATCTTTCGCGAAGGCTTGCCGAAGATCCATCGACGCGCCCTTCTTGGCGAGCTTCGCGAGTCGCTTCCATGCTTTGGTGCTGTCAGGTGCGACATGCCACGCGGGAAGAACCGGAGCGGGGTGGGCGTTGGTGGCACCTGACTTTTTCGCAGCAGTTCCCTTGCTCGCCTTACGAGCAACGGTCGCTTTCGATGACGTGGAGGGGCGCTTGGGTGAAGTCGTTGCGGTGGAGCGTTTCTTGGCAGCCATGAGGCGGGTTGTATCGGCAGATTGGCCTCTCGTGTGGAAGGGGAACATGCCTGAGAGCGTTCCGCCGGAAGAAAGGAGTTTGGATCGCGTTCATCGCCACCAGTCCTCATGCGGAATTGCTAGTGTGCCGAAAGACCATCTCGCCTCGCTCAACCCTGCCTCTCGGAACCGATTCATGACCGCCACTCTGCCCACCGCCCGTCTTGCCGCCCTCGGACAGTCGCTCTGGCTCGACAACATCACCCGAACGCTGCTCGATTCGGGCACGCTCGCGCGATACATCCGTGAACTCTCGGTGACGGGCCTGACCTCGAACCCGACCATTTTCGAGAAGGCCATCGGTTCGGGCAACGCGTACGACACGCAGGTTGCAGAACTCGCAGCGAAGGGGCTCGCGACCGAAGAGATCTTCTTCGCGTGCGCAATCAGCGACCTGACGCGCGCAGCCGACCTCTTCGCCGATGTGCACGCTCGTACAAAGGGCATTGACGGTTGGGTTTCGCTCGAGGTTTCGCCGCTTCTCGCGAACGACACGGCCGGCACGGTCGCCCAGGCGGTTGAACTGCATAAGCGCGCAGGTCGCGCGAACCTCTACATCAAGGTCCCCGGCACGCCGGAAGGTTGCCCCGCGATCGAAGAACTGATTTTCCGCGGCGTTCCGATCAATGTGACGCTGCTCTTCTCGCGCGAACACTATCTCGCCTGCGCTGAAGCCTACACGCGCGGTATTGAGCGCCGCGTGGCTGCGGGGCTCTCGCCGGTCGTGTCTTCAGTTGCGAGCGTCTTCATCTCGCGATGGGATCGTGCAACCGGCAAGGCATTGCCAGCCTCGTTGCAGAACACGGTCGGCATTGCGATGGCAGGTCGCGTGTTGAAGGCCGCGCTTGATTTCCACGCGACGCCGCGTTGGAAAGCGCTCGCTGCAAAGGGCGCCGTTGAGCAACGCGTTCTTTGGGCATCGACAGGAACGAAAGATCCCGCGCTTTCGCCGAGCCTTTACTGCGATGTGCTTGGAGCACCAAACACCGTCAACACCATTCCGGAAGAGACGTTGCTCGCGGTCGCTGAGAAGGGCAATCCACAGGGCGCGATGGCAACCGATGGCGTCGCCGCAGAGAAGACCTTGGCGGCGGTGACTGCTGCCGGCGTCGATCTTGCGAAGGTCGCGGAGACATTGCAGATCGAAGGTCGCGATTCCTTCAACAAGAGTTGGGCGGATCTTTTGGCAAAGATCGGTTCGAAGCGCGAAGCATTGTCGGCCGCACGCTGAACGACGGACTGCATCATGCAATCGACCGGATCCCCGACGAACTTCCTCGACGAACTCTCCTGGCGCGGGATGCTGCACCAGACGACCTCGCCCGAACTCGCGGCGCACCTCGCCTCGGGTGTGCGTGCGGGATACGCGGGTTTCGATCCGACGTCTGACAGCCTGACCATCGGGAACTTCATGGGCATCAAACTGCTCGCGCATTTGCAACGCGCGGGGCATCGCCCGATTGTTGTTTCTGGTGGCGGAACTGGCTTGATCGGTGATCCGAGCGGAAAGAGCGCAGAGCGCACGTTGTTGACGCGTGATCTCGTCGAGCACAACGCGAAGAGTCAGCAGCGGATTTTCAGCAGATTCCTCGACTTCAGCGGATCGCGTGCTGCCAAGATCGTCAACAACGTCGATTGGCTTTCATCGATGTCGTATCTCGACATGCTGCGCGATATTGGCAAGCATTTCAGCGTGAACCAGATGATCGCGCGTGACTCCGTTGCGTCGCGCCTTGAGGGCCGCGAGCAGGGGATCAGTTACACCGAATTCAGTTACATGATTCTGCAGGCGTACGACTTCCTGCATCTCTACCGCGCGGAAAATTGCACGGTGCAACTCGGTGGAAGCGATCAATTCGGAAACATCGTTTCGGGTATCGATCTCATCCGCCGACTTGAGCAAGGCGAGAGTTTCGGCGCAACGTGTCCGCTTGTGACGACGAGCGACGGACAGAAGATCGGAAAGACGGAGAAGGGCGCGATCTGGCTGACCGCCGACAAAACAAGCCCATATCGCTTCTATCAATATTGGTTGAACACCACCGATGCCGACGCGGTGAAGTTCCTGAAGTGGTTCACGTTCCTCGATCATGACGCGATTCAGTCGCTCGCGCATTC
>JBJOHQ010000220.1:0-11939 GCA_046047595.1 Planctomycetota bacterium
ACACCGCTCCCTGCAATTCAGAGAATTCTCGATGGACCGACTCCCTACCCCGTCAACGCACTTCTTGCAGAATCCAAACACCCTTGAGACCGCCCCGAACGGCAAACTCGCGCGCGGTGGCCTGCTCCTCCGAGCCGCGAAGCGATCGTGTGGCAGACACGCCCTCGCGTGCGCCGTCGCCTTGGTCACGCTCGTTCCCGGTGCTCGCCCGGCGACCGCCGGCGGTTGTGTGGGTGATGTCGATTCCAACGGCGAAGTTGGCGGGGCTGATCTCGCGGCACTCCTGAGCGCTTGGGGGGGCACCGATGCGGGTGCGGATCTCGACGGCTCGGGGCTTGTCGATGCGGCGGACCTCACTGTTCTTCTTGGTGCGTGGGGGCCGTGCCCGGCCGCAGCGCCAATCGCAACCGAACTCGCGAGCGTTCAGGCAATCGTTGCGCCGTATGCGATTTACCTCAATTCCTTCAACCTCGGCTCCACGGTCAATGTCGCGGTGGACCCACTCAAGTTTCCAACTCTCGCGGGCGATGTGGTGGATGTCTACGTCGTTGCGAACCGAACCGCTGCAGAGTGGTCGGTTTCGTCCGCGCTGACGGACGTCCGTGGCGTTCCGCAAGTTGTCACTCTCGCGGCGAACCCGACAACGCCGAACATCGCGTTGACGATGACTGGCGTCACCGCAGGCGACGGACTGAGCCCCGGCCGCGGATTCGACCTCGTCATCGATGCGAATCGTGACGGCGTACTCAGCGACGGCGATCTCATCGACGGTGCGGGTGATGAGCCGGGCTTCTGGTACGTCGTCGATCTCGCCGCGGCGGGGCCACTCGCGGTCACGCAGATCGCGTCGTACGACGTCAACGATCCCGACATCCTCGACTCGATGGAACTCGAGCGGATCTATTACCCAACGTCGATTGCCTCGCTCGCGCCGCGGCCACTCGTCGTGATTTCGCACGGAAACGGCCACAACTACACGTGGTACGACTACCTCGGCAATCACCTCGCGAGTTGGGGCTATGTCGTGATGAGCCATCAGAACGACACAGTTCCTGGCATCGAGACTGCGTCGACGACCACGCTTGAACACACCGAGAGTTTCCTCGCGCAACTCGCAACGATCGGCGGCGGCGTTCTCAACGGCCGCGTCGATGGCGACCGCATCGTGTGGATCGGCCACTCGCGCGGCGGTGAAGGCATCGCGCGCGGCTACGACCGGCTCTTTGACGGCGCATTCACTTCGCCGACCTATCAAATCGGCGACATTCGCCTCTTGATTTCGATCGCGCCGACCGACTTCCTCGGAACCTCGAGCGCGAATCCGCACGGTGTGCCGTTCATGTTGATGTATGGATCTGCAGACGGCGATGTCTGCGGATGCCCAGACTCGGACATCGGCGACAGTTTCAATATCCTCGAGCGTGCCGAAGGACTGCGCCAATCGACCTATGTGCACGGCGCCGACCACAACGATTTCAACTGCTGCGGCTTCAACGACTTCGCAGGTCCCACAGGTACCGCGATCGGAAACGCCGAAGCGCAAGATGTGATGAAGGCGGCGTCGCTTGCGATGATTCGACGAGTTGTGGAGAACGACGCATCCGCCGAGGAATATCTCTGGCGGCAGTACGAGAGCTTGCGGCCGATTTCCGTCGCAGCGTCGACAACGGTCATCAACGAATGGAACGCCGCACCCGCGGATCGCATCGTGCTTGACAACTTCCAGACGAACACGACGACAACAGTGTCGAGTTCTGGCGGTGCGGTCACGTTGGTTGGTGTTGCGAACGAAGTTGAGGGTCTGCAAAACGACAACAACACGACATTCACATGGGCGACCACGGACGCGATGAACGGCGCTACGCGCGGTCGCACGACCGACACCACGCGTGCGTTTGTTTTCAACTGGACGATCGCGTCGTCGATCACATGGACGGTGCCTGCGGATCGCCGCGACTTCACGCAAGGGAAGTTCCTTTCGATGCGCGCCGCGCAGGGCACACGTCACCCACAGACCATCGCAGTGCTCGGCGATCTGACCTTCACCGTCACGCTGATCGATGAACTCGGCGAAGAGACATCGCTGCAGATTTCCGCGGTGGGCGGCGGAGTAGAAGAGCCGTATCAACGCACGGGTTTCGGAACTGGAACCGGGTGGCAGAACGCGATGGAGACGATTCGGCTTCCACTCAGCGCGTTCACCAGCGGTGGCAGTGCCATTGACTTGACGCGTATCGAATCCGTGCTTGTGCAGTTCGGTGGAACGTCAGGCTCCGCACAGGGCCGACTCGTCATCGACGATCTTCAGATCGAAAAGAGATAAGAGATCGAACGCAAGAAAGATCTTCGAATTCTCAATCCTCTCTGGCCTCTCATTGCCACTGTGAAATCTCCTCGCGCTCACGCGCTTCTCTCAGGAATCATCATGCAGACGACTTCTCTCACGCGCGCCACCAGCAACGCGCTCCGATTCGGTGCAGCATTCGCAATGTCGACGGCGTTCATCATCTCGAGCTCGACCCATGCGCAAGAAGTGACGGCTCCTTCAAAGGCGCCGGCGCAAGAAGTGGGTATGCCTGCGATGCCGGCGACACCGGCCGCTGCAACGGAACTCATCGAAGTCATCCCGTTCGAACTCGCGCACCCCTTCACGCATTCGATGCGTCGCGAGCGACCCGAGTACACGCGTGGTCATGTGTTGGTGCTGCGCGCGCCGGAGGCGTATCTCGTGCCGCGCCAAGTGGCCGAACCAGTGTTACTCGTTGGTGGCCAAACGGCGGAGCGCATCAGCGCAAGCGTTGCGAGCGGGTACCTGATCGTCGTTGTGCCTGAGTGGCGCGAGCGCGGGGCCGATGGAGTTGAACGTGCGGGCGACCCAAGCAATGCGCGCATTTGGTTCGCGTCGCCAGAACTCCCTGAGCGCGTCGATGCAGCGTGGATCGATGCCGCGGCAGCGTCCGCGAAGAAGGCCGGTGTGGCGGCGGTTGCGCCTCGCGTCGGCGGCTTCGCACTCGCGAAGGCAGAGCGCTTCGAGAATCGCGACGCGCTCGGGCGATTCATCGCCGACATCGTCGCGGCGCGCTCGCCATCGGAGACCGACGTCATCGATGCACTTCGTGCGACGAACTGATTCGCATCAGCCTGCCAAGCATTTTCTCGATCGGCTACGCTCGCGGCTATGAAGCCGACGAAACATGCAAGGTTGGGAGTGTCATGCGCAAGTGTTCCTACGAGTGCGAACACCGGTGCTCGCGCTAGCGCGCGCGCCGTCCGTGGAGGCGTCGTGATCCTCTTCGCGACGTTGCTCGGTGCCTGCGCGAGTTCGCCACGCGTCAATGAAATCTCGCGCGACATGCCAGCACCACTGCAGCATGTCGTACTCGTCGATCTTGCTGATGACAACGACATTGCGGCCATGCGTGCGGCGAGCGACGCGATGCTGCCAAAGATCCCGATGGTGAAGGCGTACGTTTGTGGGACGCCCGTTGATATTGGGCGGGCGAACGTGCAGAAAGATTACGACCTCGGCATCATCGTGCAGTTCGATTCGGTGGAAGATTACAAGGCGTATCTCGAACACCCGATCCACGTCGAACTCGTGCAGACGTGGCGGCCCAAGTGGAAGAAGTCCTTCATCGTCGATTTCGCGCCGTGAGTCGGTCGTGGTGTCGCAGCGCTGATTTCATGCGCCCTTGAGAATCGTCTTCCACTCCTGCGAGATGCGATCAATCGCTTCGTCCAGTACTTCGCGTGTTGTTGCGAGGCTCAAACGCAAGTGTCCAGCAGCGCTTTGCCCAAACCATCGCGGGCTTCCAGGTACGACTCGCACACGCGCGACATGCTCGATGCGACGCGCGAGTTCTTCTTCTGGAATGCCCGTTTCTGCGATGTTCGCAAAGAGCACGAACGTCGCTTCGGGCGCGCGGTCCATCGATACTCCTTTGAGACGCGCGAGGCGACGCATCGCGTGATCGCGCATGCGGCCGCAGTGTTCGAGAAATGCGGGACGCCATGCGGTGGTGTCGCGCAGCGCTGCGATCGCTGCGATTTGCGAGAGTGTCGCTGCGCCCTCAATGGTCTGCGCGAATCCTTGCGTCTGGATGAATGTGTCTGCGGCCTTTCGATCAGGTGCAATGACCGCGCCGATGCGAAGTCCGGCGAGCGCGAATCCCTTCGACATGCCGTGAATCACCCACGCGTGGCATTCATCTTCTCCGTGTGCTGCGAATGATCGAAATGGACGGCCATCGAGCACGACATCGGACCACACTTCGTCAGACACAATCTTGATGCCGCGTTCGTTGGCTTCGGCGGCGATCGCACGAACTTCGGACGGTGTCCAAAGCGCGCCCAACGGATTGTGCGGATGGCACACAAAGAGTGCCCGCGTGTTTGGAGTCAGTGCTTCCTTCAAACCTTCGATCGTGAAGCGTCCATCGGTTGGCTTCCAGAATCGCAGCGTCGCGCCCGCGCGGCGAACACTCTCTGCGACGAGGAAATCAACAGGATCTTGTACGACGACTTCGTCGCCCGCTTTGAGAACTTCGCGTGCGACGAGCACGATCGCGCTTGCAGCCGAGTTTGTCGCAATGACGCGGGAAGGATCGATGTCGGCAGACTTCGTGCGGGCGAAATGTGATGCGAGTGCTTGCCGGAATTCAACAAGTCCCGCGGGTGGGCCGTAGGGCAAGTGGGGCGTCGCAACGTAACGCGCGATCGCTTGCGTGACGACCGATGACACGGGGAGATCAGGATCAGCCGCTGTGAGTGGAATCACGTCGGGCGCACACTCTGCCCATCGCAAGTTGAACGCGCGCTTACGGAGCGCATCAAAGTCGGGTGTGCTCGCCGTCACGACGTTACTGCGCAGATTCGACGGAGACTTCAGCGACAGTAATTCAGGCGTCGCGGCGGGGACTTGTAGTCCCGGCGAGACTCCCGCGCTTGCTGCTGCCGTGCGCGCCTCTTGCGAGGCTCGCACAAACGCGCCGACCATGGACTTTGGGATGTTGCTGTTCATGATGGAACCCGCAGAAGACGAAGGTGATTCGGCGTGCGCACGCGATGGTTCCCCAGTGCGTGTGGGATCACAGCCAAACGCAAGAGTTGCGCTTGTGCATGTGCGATGGACAACCGAGTCACTCCTCACATGAGCCCCCTCATGCGACAAGTGGAAGCACCGGGCCAGACGAAGCCGCGGGTGCGAGAAATGCCGCGCGAAGTCGACGCCCCTCAAGGAAGAGTCGTCGATGGTTCGGCCGTCGCAGCCGCGTGTATTCGGCAAAAGCCTCCGACGCACCTCCCGCCGTGCGGACATCACGGAGGAGCCGCGCGAGGGCTACGGCGTCGACCAACGCGCTGTTCGCTCCTTGACTCGTGAATGGCAAACATGCGTGCGCCGCATCGCCGAGCAGTGCGGCATTCCCACGATGAAGCGCGGAAAGCGGGGGAAGATCGCGGGTTCTCCAAAGGTGCGATTGATCGAAATTGGTCGTAGAAATGGCCTCTACGACGTCCGCCGCCCAACCGTCGAGCGTGGCATCGGCGAAAGCAGCAAGCGAGGATCCAGTTGTATCGGTGACGCGATAGCGCGCGGCATCCATCTGCACAAACCAAACAACGCGACCATGACCTTCCGCCAACATGCCAACGGCAAGCCCGCCGCGCGGGTCGTGGTACTTGCGAAACGTTGTCCCGAGTTCTCGCGCGAGTTCTGGCGCGTCGGCGATTGAGACGATCTCGTGGATCGCAGCGTCGGACAATGCGGCCTCTGGAAACAACATCTTTCGAAAGCGCGATTGCGCTCCGTCGCATCCAAAGAAGAGTTCGCCGTCGAGCGCGTTTCCGTTGTCGAGCACAACCGACTGCACGCAATCAGTGCAAGTACCAGCGCTTGAAACGGGCGTGAGCTGCGTCACGCTTGTGGCTTCGAGGATGCGTGCTCGCGCGCGTCCAAGTGCAATCTCGCGGAGTTGCGCGAGGAAGCGTGCGCGTGAGACGCAGAGCGCAGGCTCGAGTGCGTGTTCACACAACACGGAACCATCCGCGGCGCGCAAGGACGCGCGTTCAATCCAGTGGCCAGCGTGCGACCAATCGATCGCGGGCGCGAGTTCGCGCAATGCCGCAATTCCGTTCGGCATGAGTAGAAAACCCATGCCACTCGGCGCGTGCGGCAGTCTTCGTTCGATGATGGTGCTTTCCGAAACCTGCTGCAACGCGCCAAGCGCAGCGGTCATCGCCAAGCCAGCGACGCCACCGCCAATGATGATGGAACGCATCTGAAACTCCTCAGAAGATTCGCCTCACTGCTGGCAGACCGCGCATCGGAACGATGACGCGCGGAGCGCAGGCGGGTCTCTTCTGGAGCATTCCGAATGAGTTCGGCGGTTCTCTCAGGTGTGGCACAAAATTCTTCGAGGGCCACCGTGTTACTTCGTCGGAGCGCGCTCGCCAGCGCGGATCTCGAGCGGCAACCGATTTTGGGCAGGCGGCATCGGGCAGGTCGCGAACGGCGTGAAGGCGCACGGCGGGTTGGTCGCGCGATTGAAGTCGATCGTGGTCTTGCCGTCGACGGGCGCAGGGATATCGAGGAATCGGCCACCGCCGTAACTCTCACGACCGTTGGTTGAGTCCGCGAAGACAACGAACAGCCGACCGTTTGTGCCCGCGGTCGCGATGAGCTCAATCGGATTGCCGCGAAGCGTGCTCCGGAGATGTGCGACGACGGCTTGGCTTTCGACGAACCCTGTGACGTTCGTGATCGCGATCGTCTCGCCTGCGGCCGGTGCGACCACTTCCGCCTCAACAACAAGCGACGCGTCGAATGGGAAGAGTTCAATGCCGCGGAACTGCGTGCGCGCCGGAGTTGCGTTGTCTTTCACGCGCAAGGCGAGTGCGCCGTTGCGGCGGATCGCGGTGATGGCGAGTGAGCCGTTGCGTACGACGGAGGGAGTTCCTCGATCATCGATGACAAGAGGCACGATGCCGCCGTTGACGCCGCCGTTGATACCGCTGTCGATCGTGACGCCTTCGACGTCAGTTCGAAAGGCAATCTGGCTCGTGGACGCGTCGTCACCAGTCACGATGAACGTCCCGATCTGTGGCGCCGTCGCACCTTGGTAGCGAAGCGAACACGTTGGGGCAGTTCCGATCGTGTGTTCACCCTCCTCAAGAAAGTCGAGGCCCACAAGCGTCAACCAACCATCTTCGGCGGCAAGGGTTTGAAGGCGTTTCGCGTGCCACAGGTCCCGTTCGGTCGAGTCCGCTTGGATTTGTTTGGCGCCCAGATCAGGAGATGCGCAACCTTGCATGCCCGAAGCGAGGCTGAGCAGTAGTCCGAGCATGAGAAGTCCTACCGCGTGACTCTCAGTCAGACTTGGCGGCGTGAGCGCCGACGATATCGATGGCTCGAGCATGGAGAAAAAGGTACCGCGTCGAGGGATCGCGATTGTGCGCCACACAGCCAAGTGACTCGAGTTGGTGGTGTCTGTCGGTCTGTGACGGACGCGAAACCGAAATCGCTTGGCCAAAAACGCCGCCCCCCGCGGAGGTGGGGTCCGCGGGGGGCGCGAGCAGGGCCTTCGCGTGGGAGGCCCCGTCGTGGTGGCAAGGTCGGAAGCACTGTGCGATCAGTCGGTTACCCGTCCTGCGCGTGAGGCCGCGCGATTCGGGGAAAGGGCTCTGCGAACTCCGTGCGCGCCCAGTCGTTGCGAGAAGGATCCATCCACTCGCCAACCTACCTGTCTAGCGCGAGCGTTCGCGAATCTTCCGCGCCGCTCGCAACACTGTGCTGTCCTACGTCTTGGTCGGGTGTGTCGGAGTCCTCAGCAGACACCCGATCGAAAGGGGACACATCGTTCGGCTTCCATTCCACTCGAGCCGGCGGTGGGCACCGGCCTGTTGGCCACTTCCTGTGGCGTGTCACCTGTCGCGCGTCAGGAATTGCCTTCCTGTCGCCTCAAGTTCCTCGTCCGCACACGTTCGGTGACACGAAGGACGCGTGCGGTCATCCTTCGTGCGTTGTGATGGCTCGCGTGAGGCAGGCCGCTCTTGCGAAACTGCGCTCGCCGCGCTGTGTACTCATTCCTCAATTCCGGCGACCGTTCACCGTCTTCGGCTGGTCATCGGAAAGTGGGGCTTCACGCTCTGTGACCTTCACGCTCCGTAACTTCGGGTCGGTGTCGGTCGCACTGCATCGAGCAGTGACGCACCATCAGGTCGGCCCGAATGACTTCGAGTTTCACAGAGCCGCTCCGCGCCCCAGAGGGACGCGGAGCGCATTCCATTCAACTGCATCCCATGCTGTTGCCGCAGTTGAGGCAGCGATAGCACGTTCCATTGCGCACAGTGATCGAACCGCAGACATCGCATGCCGGAGCGTCGCCCATGAGCGCAGCGTTCGAGGCATCCAACGCGTTCGCTGCGACCGACGTATTCACGGCGGTCTTCGCGATGCGCTCGACGGAAGCAACCGCTTCGATCGTGCGCTTCTCCGAGAAGGTGGTTTCGGTGATCGTTTCGGTCAGCAGTTCGGTGACGGGAATACGGCTCGTGGCGGTTGTAGCCGCGGTGGAGGAGGTCGAGAAGCCCGTTGCTGAGGAGCCCGTTGCGGCCGAGACTCCATTGCTGCGCGTTTCGGCCGCCGAAATTGCTGCTTCGCGACGTGTTGCCCAGCCGCTCACCGTCGTGCCGGATCCGTTGGCACATGAGGCATCCTCCTTGATGGTGGTGATGGTCGCTTCTTTGCGAGAGGTCTCACGAGTTGCTTCAGGAGCGGTTGGTTGATCGCCACCGCTTGAGCCAGGTCGGCGGGGGGCATTCAACTCGCGGTAACCCGCGATGAACTGCATACCGAGCCAACGGAAGATGTAGTCGACCAAGCTCTTCGCGAACGGAATGTCGGCGTTCGTCGTCATGCCCATTGGCTCGAAGCGCTGGTGGGCGAACTTCGTGACGAGGCTTTCGACCGGCACGCCGTACTGCAGAGCAACCGAGATCGCGGTGCCGAGCGAGTCCATCAATCCGCCGATGGTCGAACCTTCCTTTGCCATGGTGATGAAGAGTTCACCAGGGCGACCGTCTTCATAAAGACCGACGATGAGGTAACCCTCGTGGCCTGCGACGTTGAACTTGTGGGTGACCGAGTCACGCGTGTCGGCAAGCCGACGACGCATTGGGCGCTCAATGATCCGCTCAACGACGCGTTCCACGACGATTTCGCGAACGTCCGCGACGACTGGTTCACCCGCGAGGGCGAAGTCGGTCAGGGTCGTCGTCGTAGCCTCAGCGACGAGTTCAGCCTGTTCGGCCGCAGTCGTCACCGTTTCGCTCTCCTGAACGCTCGTCGTAACTTCCTGCATGGAAGTAACACTCACTGAGGCTTCGACCTTCTTGCTGTCGTCCTTCTTGTCGTCCTCTTCGCTTTTGTCGCTCTTCGTCGAAAGCGGCTGCGAGAGTTTGCAGCCGTCGCGGTAGAGCGCGTTCGCCTTGAGGCCGAGTTCCCAGCTGAGTCGGTAGCACGCGCCAATATCCTCAACCGACGCGTCGGATGGGAGATTGATGGTCTTCGAGATCGCGCCCGTGATGAACGGTTGCGATGCGGCCATCATGCGGATGTGACCTTCTGGCTTGATGAAGCGCTCGCTGAGTGGGCCGCAACGGTTCGCGCAGTCGAAGACGGGCAAGTGCTCGTCCTTGAGGTGGGGTGCACCTTCGATCGTCTGCGTACCGCAGATCGTGCGGTTGAGGACGTCGATTTGCTTGCGCGAAAGTCCGAGTGCGCGGAGTCCGTTGAAGGACATGTCGTTCTTCGCTGCTGCAGCATCGACGCCGCAGTTCGCGAGGACGTTCTCCGGCATCGACCACGCCGAGAAGGCGAAGGCCAGTTCGAACACCGTCGGGAGGCTGTTCTCAACCGCAACGAGTTGCTCGTGCGAGAAACCCTTCGCGAGGAGGAAGTCGCGGAAGGTTGTGCCCTTCGCTGCCGACCCATCTACTGAACCATCAACCGCGGGCAAAGCCACGTCGAGGCTCAAGGTGCCCATCACGTAGGTAACCATGTCATCCGCTTGCTCAGCGGTGTAGCCGAGCGCGCGAATCGCTGGTCGGAGCGACTGGTTGGCGATCTTGAAGTAGCCACCACCCGCGAGCTTCTTGAACTTCACGAGCGCGAAGTCGGGCTCGACGCCCGTCGTGTCGCAGTCCATGAGGAGACCGATGGTTCCCGTTGGCGCGATGACGGTGGTTTGCGCGTTGCGGAAACCAAACTTCTCGCCGTAGCCGAGCGCGTCATCCCAGCATGCGACCGAGCGATCGAGCAGATCGGCGGCGTTCGTGAGATTGATGCGACCGTTTGCGACGAGCGAGTGATCGATCGGCACTGGACGAATGCGAAGGTTCTCGTACTCGTCGCTCGTGCGTGCCATGCCCATCGCGGCGCGACGGTGATTGCGCACGACGCGCAGCATGGTTTCGCGGTTTTCCGCGAAGCCTGCGAACGGCCCATGCTCCGCAGCAAGCAACGCGCTCTGCGCGTACGAGCGGCCGGTGAGCACGGAGGTGAGCATGCCGCACACCGCGCGACCTTCTTCGCTGTCGTACGGAATGCCCGCTTGCATGAGCATCGCGCCGAGGTTCGCGTAGCCGAGGCCGAGCGTGCGGTAACGCCACGAGAGATCAGCGATTTCCTTCGACGGGAACGCGGCCATGAGCACCGACACCTCGAGGACGATCGTCCACAGGCTGATCGCGTGCTCGTAGCCTTCGATGTCGAAGCGACGCGACTGCGCGTCGTAGAACTTCATCAGGTTGATCGACGCGAGATTGCAGGCCGTGTTGTCGAGGAACATGTACTCGGAGCACGGATTGCTCGCGTTGATTCGGCCGCCCGCGGGGCAGGTGTGCCACGCATTGATGGTCGAGTCGTACTGAACGCCAGGGTCGGCGCAGCGCCACGCGGCGAAGTTGATTTCCGCCCAGAGATCCTTTGCCTTGATCGACTGCGCAACCTTGCCGTCGGTACGACGAGTGAGGTTCCAGTCGGTATCGGCATCGAGCGCATCGAAGAACTCGTCGGGGATGCGAACGGAGTTGTTCGAGTTCTGCCCGCTGACGGTGTAGTACGCCTCACCGTTGAAGTCGTAGTCGAGCTTGAGGCCGTACTTCTTCGCGAGTTCCTTCTGATCTTCGCTGAGAACCTTCAGGCCTTCGACGAGCGCCGCAACCTTGATTTCTTCGCGTGCCTTCCAACGAACGAATTGCACGACATCGGGGTGATCGAGATCAAGGCAGACCATCTTTGCAGCACGACGGGTGGTGCCGCCCGACTTGATGGCGCCAGCAGCGCGGTCGCCGATCTTGAGGAAGCTCATGAGACCCGAGCTCTTGCCACCACCCGAGAGCGGCTCATTCTCACCACGGCACTGCGAGAAGTTTGTTCCGGTGCCGGATCCGAACTTGAAGAGGCGTGCCTCTCGCGTCCAGAGATCCATGATGCCGCCCTCGCTGACGAGGTCGTCCTTCACCGCTTGGATGAAGCATGCGTGCGGCTGCGGGTGTGTGTACGCGTCGGCTGCGAGCTTGGTCGCGCCCGTGCGGTGATCGGCAAGCCAGTGTCCTTGAGCTGGGCCCTGAATGCCGTACGCCCAATTGAGACCAGTGTTGAACCACTGCGGGCTGTTCGGCGCGGCCATCTGCGTGAGCAGCATGTACGCGAGTTCATCGTAAAACGCTTCAGCGTCTCGCTTCGTCGAGAAGTAGCCGTACTTCTCACCCCAGTGCGTCCAGCAACCTGCGAGGCGGTGCACGACTTGACGAACTGAGCGCTCAGGACCGAGCACTGGCTTGCCCGCGTCATCAACCATCGGCGAACCATCAGTGCCAACTTGCGGCACACCCGCCTTGCGGAAGTACTTGCTCACGACGATGTCGGTCGCGAGTTG
>JBJOHQ010000221.1:0-2555 GCA_046047595.1 Planctomycetota bacterium
TACCGCCACAACCGAACCACGGAGAGTGGAGAAAACACCGCGATTCCGCCGATTTTCACGCCATGTCTCGCCAGAATCCAAGCGCCATCGCACGTACGTTCGAGTTTGCATCGCTTCCCTCCGGACGCGTACTCGTTTGGCATACGTCGGTCGATTCGGCCATCGCGCGTGAAACCGCGCCGCGACTGGAGGCGGCGTTTCAGCGTCACGACAACATCGCCGTCGCGGGCGCTCGACGGCTCGCGCAAAGTGGCGTCGCTGCGCATGGAGCCTTTCTCCTCCATCCAAAGGGATTCGTGCGAATTGGCCGCGGTGCCCCGCGTGATGCGGAGCGCTTCGATGTGGAAGTCGATGCGATTGATCACGGGGTTGCGGTTGTGTGCGGCCGCGCGTTTCAAGCAGTCCACGGCGCGGATCTCTGCGAGCCGATGGTGGGCTTCGGTTCACTTGCCCTGATCACACTTTCTCTCGAGGCGCGCAAGCGCGGCCTTGGGCGCGTGATTTCCGTTGCATCGGCCACGCTCGAAGAACCTGCGAATGCCGAGGAATCGTTTGAGCGCGAGGGATTTCGCTCATCGATCGCCGCCGCACACTTTCGCAATCAACTCGGTTTCGACGGCGAAGCGTGCGACATGGAGAGCGTCGCGACATCGGTCGATCTTGCGCGCCTTCGCTGGAACGCACCGATTTGGGGCGCCTCTGTCGGATTCGGCAAGTACGAAGCGCGCGGAGCCTATCACTGGGATCTCTACAACTCACACGATGCGTATCGAAGACGAGCGGACACGCTCATCTCGTTTCTCCGCACGAATCTCTCCCATGAACGCGACACCGCCGACCTCCCCATTCTCGATATCGGCGCAGGCGACGGACTCTTCGCGGGGTTGCTCGCACGCCATCAAATCCGCGTTGCTGCCGTCGAGCCCGAGGCGGAAGCCATCGCGATCGCCGATGCGCGCATCGCCGCGGAAGGTCTCGCAAATCTCGTGACGTCCATGCACGGAACTGCAGAAAAACTGCCCTTTCCGCAACATTCCGCGCGCGGCGCACTTCTGCTCGATGTCATCGAGCACCTCTCGAATCCCGTGCGTGCGTTGGCGGAGATTCGCCGCGTTGTTGTGCCTGGGGGTGCGATCCTCATCGCAACGCCAGCATGGCGCTACGGCCATCGAAACGATCCGGTGTACCACCTCGACGAATACCGCCCCGAGGAACTCGAACGGCAGTTGCACGCCTGTGGCTTGCGCGTTGTTCAAACCGCGCGCATCAAGGGCGCATACGACGACGTCGTCGTGCTCGCACGCGCGTGACTCGCGCGAAACGAGCGCGCTACGTGCCGTTAAGGATGCTCGCCATCCTTCACGACTTCATCGAGATACTTCTGAAACTCGCCCATCTTGTAGGAGATGAAGCAAAGCGCGTGATGCAGCGCGAAATACTCGGGATCCGTCATGTCTTTGTCGACATCGGACCGCAGGCGATTCAACTCAGCGATGACGACTTCAGCTTTGACTTTCATGCGGTTGCCTTTCGGTAGATCTTCGCGCGGGTCAGTGCCGTCGATCAATGCTTATGGTTTGGATCAGAATGATCATGCGCGTCGCTCGCTGGCATCGGTGTTGATGGCTCCGCTTGCGAGTGGTCGTGCGAGTGATCGTGTGAATGATCGTGTGAATGGTCGTGCGAGTGGTCGTGCGCATGATCGTGTGATTGCGCGACGCTTGACTCCAGGCGCGCGATGCCGGTCGCGAGCGCAATACCGAGTAAGAGCGACACCGAAAGTCCAACGCGATCGTGGCGATGGAACTGCAATTCCGGCAGCAGATCGCTCGTTGCAATGCAGAGGAAAGTTCCCGCACTGAATGCGAGCGCCAACGGCAAAATCGAGGCGCCATCCTTCGAAACGCCGAACCAAAGAGCTGCTGCGCCGACTGGAACGACCAACGCGAAGAGCAGATTCACAATGTGTGCGAAAATCACGGGGCGTCCAGAAGCGCGCACCAACATCGCAACGGTGAGGCTATCGAACGGCTTGTGCAACAGAATCACGACGAACGTGGACAGCCCAGCGAGCGCGCCACCCGCACCGTGCGAAGCGCCCGCAAGAACCGCAGCGGCAAGCGCGACACCTTCGAGCACACTGTGGAACGTCAGTCCGATCGTCGCGCCGATCCAACCGAGTTGCGAAACCGCGTGTCCTTGCCGCTTGCCAGCACTCGATCCGTGCCCGTGCGAATGGCCATGCGAGTGACCGTGTGAGTGACCGTGTGAGTGACCGGGACGCTGCGGCTTGCCTTTCGACGCATGCGCTCCGCCTTGCGGTGATTCATGACTATCGCAACCGTCCTCACAGCAGTCGTGGTGCCCCGCTTCTTCTGGTGTCTCGTGTTGGTGAAAGTGAAAGAACCGCTCCAACAGAAACATCACGACAAAACCAAGCACGACCGCAAGCGAAACGCCATCGAGCGATCCGTGCAGGGCACCGTGCGAGAGCCCCTCAGGCCCGCTTGCCCCAGATTCAACAGCGAGGATGACCGCATGCGGAAGCAGGTGGA
>JBJOHQ010000222.1:0-3639 GCA_046047595.1 Planctomycetota bacterium
GATCGCGAGGGCATCATCGAGACACCGAAGCGTGTGGCGAAGGCCTACGCGGAGCTTTTCCGGGGGCTCCGCGAGGATGTTTCGTCGCACCTCGCACGGACGTTTGAGCAGCGTTCGGACGAACTCATCACGGTCACCAACATCAATTTCTTCTCGACGTGCGAGCATCATTTGCTGCCGTTCCATGGGCAAGCGCATGTGGCGTATGTCCCAGGAAATGGCCGCGTTGTGGGCCTTTCGAAGCTTGCGCGGACGGTTGAAGTCTTCGCGCGTCGTCCACAGTTGCAGGAGCGGCTCACCGACCAGATCGCCGACGCGCTCGTCGAGCACCTCGACGCGGCAGGCGCGGTCGTCATGGTTGAAGGCGAGCACATGTGCATGCGGATGCGCGGGGTTCGCTCGCACGATGCGCGCATGACGACGTTCGCGCGACGCGGGATTTTCCGCACTGACGAGCGCCGCGGCGCTGAAACCGTGCAACTCGTGCGTGATCTCGCGGCGCGGCCGCGCGGTTGATCGCGTTGTTCGACCCCGCGCCCGTCGGCGCGAGGCGAAGGACACTCCAAACGACACCCCAAACGACACCCCAAGTGACACCATTGGAATAGCGCCCCGCGAAACGGGGTTCTGTTCATTGGGGCGCTGTACTTTGGGGCGCTGTTCTTTTGGGCGACACGCGCGTGGGCGTGCCGCGTTGAACCGCATGCACCGAGTTCCGCTACGCTGCGTGATTATGAGCGCGCACGTCTCTGCCGCGAAATCTGCGATCGACCTTTCGAGGTTGCGCTACATCCTCGCCACCGACTGTGGTTCGACCACGACCAAAGCAATTCTGATCGAGAAGGTCGGCGACTCGTGGCGACAGACCCAGCGCGCGGAGGCGCCGACGACCGTCGAAGAGCCCTTCGCCGACGTCACGATCGGCGTCTCGAATGCGCTGACCGAGATTGGCGAATTGGCGGGTCGACGGTTCATCGCCGACGACGGAACCATTCTGCGGCGCCGCAACGCGGATGACCCCGAAGGTTGCGACATTTACATCTCGACTTCGTCCGCGGGCGGCGGTCTGCAGATGGTGGTCGCCGGCGTTGTCGCGCAGATGACGGCCGCAAGTGCGAAACGAGCGGCGCTTGGTGCGGGCGCGATCGTGATGGACACGATTGCGTCGAACGACAAGCGGAAGCCGTTCGAACGCATCCAGCGTATTCGCGAGTTGCGCCCCGACATGGTGCTCATTTCGGGCGGCACCGACGGCGGAAACGTGCAGCAAGTCGTGCAGATCGCGGAGCAGATCGCGCCTGCGAAGCCGCGCCCGCGATTCGGCGGCGAGTACGAATTACCGGTGATTTTCGCGGGAAACAAAGAGGCCGCGCCGCAAGTCGAGGCGATTTTCGGTGGCAAGGGCGAGAAGGGCTTTGATCTCTCGGTCGTTGAAAATCTGCGCCCGACACTTGAAGAAGAGAACCTCGGGCCCGCGCGCGATCGCATCCACGACGTCTTTCTTGAACACGTGATGGCGCACGCGCCAGGCTACGACCGACTCATCGCGTGGAGCGATGCGGCGATCATGCCAACGCCTGGTGCCGTCGGCGACATTCTGCAACGGATCGCGGAGCGCGATCGACTGAACGCGGTGTGCGTTGACATCGGCGGCGCGACGACGGACGTTTTCAGCGTCTTCGGCGGCACGTTCAACCGAACGGTCAGCGCGAATCTTGGGATGAGTTACTCGATCTCGAATGTTTGCGCGGAAGCGGGCATGCAGAACGTGCTTCGCTGGGTGCATGTCGCGATGGATGAGCGCGAACTTCGCAATCGCGTGAAGAACAAGATGATTCGTCCGACGACGATTCCGCAAACTGCCGAAGCGCTGGTGTTCGAGCAAGCGGTCGCGCGCGAAGCGCTTCGCCTCGCCTACGCGCAGCACAAAGAGTTTGCGACGACGCTCAAAGGCGTGCAACAGCAACGCACCGTCGGTGATCTCTTCGCGCAATCGGGAAGCGGCCAGTCGATCGTTGACGACATGCGGCTGGATCTCCTTGTCGCATCCGGCGGTGTTTTGAGCCATGCGCCGAAGATGGAAGAAACAGCGGCGATGCTCGTCGACAGTTTCGAGCCGCAAGGGTTCACGCAACTCGCGAAGGACTCGATCTTCATGATGCCGCATCTCGGCGTGCTCGCAAGCGTGCATCCCGAGGCTGCGATGGAAGTCTTTGAGCGCGACTGCCTTGTGCGACTTGGTTGGTCGATCGCCGCGAAGGGCGAAGGAAAGTTTGGCAAGCGTTGCTTTACCTATCGCGTGTCGGGCGCGGTGACCGCGTCGGGTGAACTCGCGTGCGGCGATGTCGCGCTCGTGCGCGTGGGGCCCGAGCAAGAAGTGGAAGTGGTGGTCGAGCCTGCGAGCGGGTTTGATCTTGGCAACGGACCTGGCAAGAGCGTCACGCGACGATTGAAGGGCGGAACCGTTGGGTTGCTCTTCGATGCGCGCGGAAGGCCGCTTGCTCTTCCGGAAAACGAAGCGGATCGGCGTGCGCTCGTTGCGCGATGGGCGAAAGCGTGGGGAGTGCTTGCGTGAGCAGTGCGGTGCGAAGTGTGTGGTACCCGCGCGATTGATGCGCATCGATGTGCCGAATGAAGCGCTCCGCGAAAATGAGCGCCGCGACTTCGGGCGAACGATCTAGGAAGGAATTTCTCGATGGCGAAGGCATACACGCCAGGTCTGAAAGTCTCTGCGCAAACGACCTTTCGCGCTCGCCGGCAGTTGCCGGTGTCAGGCGAGGTGTTGGTCGCTGTTGGTGCGCGGGTTCATGCGCGCGACGTCATCGCGCGAACCTTCATCGAAGGCGACGTGACGCCCGTGCCACTTGCGTCGCTCCTTTCGGTTCCTGCGAGCGACGTGCCGAGTCTTCTCCTCGTCAAGAAGGGCGACCGCGTTGCGGCTGGCGATGTCATCGCGCGCACGAAGGGCATCTTCGGATTTGGCAAGAAGGAACTCACGTCACCCGCGGCAGGTGTCGTCGAAAGTGTGAGCGCAACGACGGGACAGATGATGTTGCGCGGCGCGCCGATTCCGGTCGAGGTGAGGGCGTACGTCGACGGGACGATCGTTGAGGTGATTCCGCACGAGGGCGCGGTCGTCGAGACCGAAGCGGTCTTTGTGCAGGGAATTCTCGGGATTGGTGGCGAGACTGTCGGGCCGATTCGTGTGGCTGTCGCGAACGCGACGGCGCGACTGGAAGCGAAAGATATTCGTGCCGACATGAAGGGCGCGGTTGTTGTTGGCGGTGCGCGTATCACGGCGGAAGCAGTGCGTGCCGCGCGTGATGCGGGTGTTGCCGCGATTGTCTCGGGCGGCATCGATGACGCGGATTTGCGCGACGTGCTCGGGTATGACCTCGGTGTTGCGATTACAGGCACCGAGAAGATCGGAATCACGATCGTGATGACCGAAGGCTTCGGCGATATCGCGATGGCCGCGCGCACGTTCGCGATTCTCAAGAGTTACGAAGGGCGCGAAGCGAGTGTCAACGGTGCGACGCAGATTCGCGCAGGCGTGATGCGACCCGAGATCGTGATCGCGCGCCGCGCGGGTGATGCAGTGCCCGCGCAGGGCGCGCGACCCGAAGAAGGTGCGCTTGA
>JBJOHQ010000223.1:0-3444 GCA_046047595.1 Planctomycetota bacterium
GCACGAATCGCCGCGATCGGTTCTCCAACAGGGTCAAGGAGCGAAAAATCCTTGACCGGCATCGCTTCGACGAAGTAGAGCGTTCCGCCTGGCGCGCGGAGATATTCGCGGGGTCGCTCAACACTCAACGCGGTCGCAATCAAGGGGTGCGCTGCGACATTGCCGCGCGCGACATCAGCGATCGCGCTCGCTTCTGCGGCCATCGCTTTCAGTTCCGCATCACTTGCAGCCCACGAAGCGAGTCGCCATTGTTCGTCGGGTGCAATCGACGACGCTGAACTCGTGACGAACGGCTTCTCATCGAGTAGCTCGAGCGCACTCGCGAGTGCATCGACCGCCGCGCGCGCGGCGGCGTCATCGCTCGATGCTGCACCTTGCGGCCTCGGATCGACCGCGATCACAACGCCTTCAAGATCACCAAACTCCTTCTGAAACGCGCGGTACTCGCGCATAAACGGCCGCTCGGGCGCGATGAGCGAATCGGTATCACTGTCGAGCACGAGATGAAACATCCCAAGCCACGCACCCAACACGGCGATCACCGCACCGACGGCGACAACCGCACGCGGCCACGTCGTCACGAGATGCGCAAGCCGCCGCGTCACGGACGCGCGACCTCGGTCGAGGCCCTTGTTTCGCTTCTCTCACTGCTCTCGCTTCTCTCACTGCTTTCGCTTCTCTCACTGCTTTCGCTTCTCTCGCTGCTCTCGCGCGTTTCACCGCTCTCACCACTTGCACGCCGCCCTCCGAAGAGCGCGTTCTTTCCAAGGCGTGCGAGAAGGCCGACGGTCGCGGTTGGCTTGTGAAGGCTCACCATCACCGCTTCAAACGCGCGCAGGAAGTCGCGGACATCGGCCTCGGAAATCACAAGCGGCGGAATCAACTTCACGACGTCTTGGTTGTGACCGGCGACTTGGCAGAGGATGCGGTGATCTTCCATCAGCGGCACGACGACCGCCTGCGCGAAGAGATTCTTGTCCATCGCGTGCGTCGCGGCCCAATTCGCTTTTAAGAGAAGCGACTTCGGCGGGCCGAATTCGATACCGATCATGAGTCCGCGCTGACGAACTTCCTTCAGCATCTCAAAGCGCGGCTTCATCGCCTCGACACCTTCGCGAATCATCGCGCCCATGCGGCGCGCGTTCTCGGCGGCGTTCGTCTCGTCGTACGCCGCAAGCGCGGCGAGGCCCGCGGTCATCGCCATCGCGCCCTGATGAAACGTCGACGAATGCACGATCGCGCGATCAAGCGAGGTAAAGACCTTCTTCCACACATCGCCCTTCACGAGCACCGCGCCGACCGGCACATATCCGCCCGAAAGCGCTTTCGACAGGATCACCATGTCAGGCTCAACCGCGCCCTTCGCGCTGTCTTCCTGATCGAGCGCGAGGAACGAACCCGTGCGGCCGATTCCCGTCTGCACTTCGTCGGCGACGAAGAGCGCGCCGTATCGATGGCAGAGTCGCGCGGCTTCGGCGAGATATCCAGGCGCGTGGATGTTGACGCCCTTGCCTTGAATTGGCTCGATGATGAACGCCGCGACGTCGCCGCGCGCGAGTTCCTTCTCAAGTGCTGCGAGATCGTTGAACGCAACCTGTCGACACTCGGGAAGAAACGGCGCGAAGCCTTGTCGGAAACTGTCGCAGCCGTTGAGCGACACCGAGCCTGACGAGAGACCGTGGAACGCCTTCGGAGCGTGCAGGAGCGCGGGGCGGCCGGTGGCGCACTTCGCGAACTTGATCGCGGCCTCGACGCCTTCCGTGCCCGAGTTCGTGAAGAAGACGTAGTCGAGCCCGCGGCCGATGCGACGCTTGAGTTCCTTCGCGAGAAGCCCAGACAACAGCGGCGCCTCGAACTGCACCATCGTCGCGAGGTTGAGCTCGAGGTAATCGGCGAGTGCCTTCTTGATCGTCGGATGGTTGCGACCGAAATTGCAGACCGCATAACCCCCGAGAAAGTCGAGGTAGCGGTTGCCGGCGGCGTCGAAGAGGTAGGGGCCTTCGGCACGAACGTAGTCGCGGTCGTAGCCGATCGTCTTGAGGACGGTGGCGAAGCGCGGGTTGATGTGCTCGGCGTGGAGCGCCGAACCTTCACCTTGGTGAGCACGGAGGATGGACGGAAGATCGAAAGGCACCGGGGGATTCCGCAGATCGTTCTTGGAAAGTGCTCAGAAAAACCGCGATTCGCTCGTCTGGCGTGAGAAATCGCCTTCGCTCGTGCGGAGGGGGATTGTACGGATCCCCTCGGGGCACTTTGGCGGTCGGGGCCCGATCTGGGGGCGATTCGGAAGGCAGAATTCGGATATCGGCTCCGTTCTCAAAGCTGCCATCAATTCGCTCTTTCAGCTCCGATCGCAATCGCAGCTCTTGCCCAACACGCGTTCAGGGCTACCTTTCACGAACCGCGGTAACGCTCAACGCTTGAGCGAGGAAGTTTGACTCATGATCCAACGCGCTCTCATCTCTGCGCCTGCCCTCGCCGCGCTCGCGCTTGCCACGATGCTCGCGCCCGCACAATCGGCCGACGCCACTGGCTCGGTCGCGCGCGCATGGAATGAGACAACGCTTAACTCGATCAAGAAGGATCTCGTGCGTCCGCCAGTGCAGGCGCGCAATCTCTTCCACCTCTCGGTCGCGATGTACGACGCGTGGGCTTGCTACGACGAGTCGACGCAGGGGTACTTCTTCCAAGAGAAGATCGCAGCGAAGGGCGATGTCGAGGCGGCGCGTCATCAATCGATTTCGTACGCGGCGTATCGACTGCTCAAGCATCGCTTCGCATTGAGCCCAAACGTCGCGATCATCAACGGCTACCTCGACGCGCAAATGGCTGCGCTTGGCTATCCAACGAATGTCACGACGACGGTGGGAAACTCGCCTGCGGCGGTTGGCAATCGCATCGCGGCACTCGTCATTCAACAAGGGCTCGCCGACGGTTCACGCGAGGCGTTCAATCATGCGAAGGCCGCGGGAACGTACATCGACGTGAACGAGCCGCTCATCGTTGCGATGCCGTTCAACCCTTTCGTGACAAACCCAACGCGCTATCAGCCGTTGGCACTTGAGTTCTTTGTCGATCAGAACGGCAACATCATTCCTGGTGGTTTTCCACCGAAGATCACTCCATTCTGGGGTTTCGTGACGCCGTTTGCGATTCAGCCGTCGGAGTTCGATCCCGCGCGTCCTGGGGTTGTGACCGTCTCGAATCCGCCGCCGGTCCTCAACGGTGTGGGCGACGCGGCGTGGCGCTTCGGACATGAAGACGTCATCCGGCTCTCGAGCCAACTTACGCCGGACGACGGCGTGACGATGAATATCTCGCCATCCGTGCTTGGCAACAATCCGCTCGGAACAAACAACGGCACCGGCCACGCGGTCAATCCTGTGACGGGCCAGCCGTATCCAGCCAACGTCGTCAAGCGCGGCGACTGGGCGCGCTGCCTCG
>JBJOHQ010000224.1:0-3047 GCA_046047595.1 Planctomycetota bacterium
TGATCAAGTTCCATTCGGTTCCACAGGCGGCGCGGTCCCTCTTCCTCCGGCACTTTGGTGCTTCGCGCCGCTGCACGATTCGTCCCTACTCATGCGATGGCCCAGTGCATGTGCGCTGTTCGTAGCTGAGGTCGTGCCGTGGCGGATGGGACAGAAGAGGTCTTGAGATTCAAATGCTCATTCGTACAGCCACAATTTTCTCTGCTGTCACTGTCGCTTCCATCGCGCCCATCGCGAATGGTGGCATCATTGAGTTGACCTACAGCGGCGTTGCCACGACGCAAGTTACCGCGGCACAAGGCACGTTCACGTACACCAATCTTGGGTTCTCCCTCACTGCATTATCCGATACAAGCCTTGTCCAGTCATATTCCACGAGTGGCGGCAGCGGTTTCTACGCGCTCGTCACGAGCGCGACGATGACGGTCGGAGCAACGACGTTCGACATCACCAGCCCGCTGCTGGTGGCCGTGAACAACACCCTTGGGATCTCTGGACTCGGCGACCCCGCGGCCGGTGACCTATTCATCTTTGGTGACAGCGACTTTAGTTCGTGGGATTTGCAAAGTAACGTTGGGCCTCTCAATGGCACGGCGACTCCTGGTGCATCGTTCGAAACGACGCTGGGAACCATCCAGTTCATCGGTGACTTCCCGATCACCTTCTCGGCGAACGTCGTCCCCGCGCCAGGCGCGATCGCATTGCTCGGCCTCGCCGGCCTCGCTGGCCGTCGTCGTCGCTGACAAGACTTCACGCGGCGCTTGCGCCGCTGAGGGGGTGTGCTTTGCGATGTGTGCGTTTGAGCAGAGAAGGCTCTTCAAGCACGCACATCACATCGAAGCCGCCAATTCAAAACTCGTCGATGAGAACCCGTCGATGAGAACCCGTCGATGAGAACCTGTGACTTAGAACCCCTCGGCGCACTCGCGCCGAGGGGTTCTCTTCTACCAGCCCTTGTTTGCGCCTCGCCAACGAAACCTCACGCGACATGCGCGTATGCCATGCTTGCCGCACGCGTCGGTCCGTGCGTCGATTTGCGCCTCGATCTGGGCGTCGATCGTACGTCGATCTGTACATCTTCGAGCTCGTCGTCACGACCGCTACCACTCACTCAGGCAGGGCGTCGATCCACGCAAGGAGATCCGCGGCGGAGCGCTGCCCTCGAAGTTCCGCGATGACTTTGCCGTCGCGAAGGGCGTAGGTCATCGGGATCGATCGCGTCCCGAGGTGCGCGTCGGCGAGCGTGGGCGAGCGGTCGACTTCAAGATGCGTCGGGAGGAAGCGCGCGTCGGAGAGCCGCGCGATCACGGTCGGGTCGTTGAGCGCATCGCGCTTGTATTGCTGGCACGGAGCGCAGCGGTCTGCTGTGACAAACACGATCACGGTGCGCGCCGATCCTGCTTGCGCGATTGCGGCGTCGAGCGGTGGCGCGTCAGCGATCGAAGGCGGAAGCGCAACCGTCTCGCGCGCAACGATGAATCCCGTCGTCGGGTCGTACTCGTGCTTTACGGTGAGGCGATCCATCCACGCCTTCACGCGGGGCGGGGGATTGGCCGATGCGGATTGATCTTCTTTCGATGCGGGCGGCGTCGAGGTACACGATGTCGAGACGATCGCGCTCACGACGATGGCGCTCACAAAGACAGCTTTCATGAGGACGGCGTTCATCAGATTGGCGTTCACCGGATTGGTTTTCAAGAGAACGTTGAGCCCCGAGTTCGGGAGAGCAAGAAGTCGTGCTGTGAGGCGCATTGTGTGAGGATCCTCGTCGCGAAATCGTGAGCCGCGGCGCGTGAGTAGGGCGGGCACCATAGGTTTCGAACCGCGGCTTGGGCTTTGGCTCTGTGGGCGCGCGGGATGAGCCGTTGCAAGACTCTTGCATCGCGGTTCCTGCTCTTTCGCGAGAGCAGGACAGTCAACCGAATCGACGCGCCTCCACGGTCACGCCGCGGAGGTATGCAGGCACCACGGGGCGTGTCGGTCCACACCCCGCGTGACAGCGTGGGGCGGCGAGCCCCGTTGTGCCCCAAGATTTTTGGAAAAAAGTTGGAAGCATCATGACAGGAGAAGGCGGGAGTTTGCGCCTCCGTAGGGGAGAAGCATCGGTTCGCCCAATGGCACCGGCCAGCGAGCGGCTCACCGACACCTCGCCGCCTGATGTTCAGGCGGTCGTCGATTTCAACTCCAGCGGCCTTCCAAAGTTTGTGTGCCGCGAATCGTTTTGTTCCCTTCGCAGAGGATTGACCCCATGACGATGAAAACTCTCTGCATGGCCGCTGTGGCCATGGCCTTCTCGACGTATTCACACGCGGTCATTGTCGCCTCCGACAACGGCTCAAACTACGGCAGCGGGTGGACCAACGGTTCCAACGGCGGCACTGGCTTCGACGCGTGGTCTATCACGACTTCGGGCGGGGGCTTCAAAGGAAACTATCTGGGTAACCCCAGCAACATCGGCGTCACCGGCATGGGCTCCACCGCGTTTGCGCTCTACGCGAACGGTGGCGGCGGCGCGACGATCACTGCCTCCCGTTCCTTCGGTGCCGCCCTCGGCATCGGTGATTCATTCAGCATGCAGTGGGGCATGAACTGGGACAGCGACTTCGGCGGCAACAAGGGCTTCAACCTGTTCGCCGGCAGCAGCGAAGTCATCAATGTCAACAATGGCGGCAGCGCCCTCATCACGGTCAACGGATCGGACGTCGGTTTCGGCTACGGCACCAACGCCATGACTTGGACGTTCACGCAGACCACGGCAACCACGGTCACGGTGACGGCCAACGACCGCGACGGAACGGGCACCTATTCGGCTGTGATCAATGTGTCGGGTGCTCTCTCTGGCTTGTCGATCTATGCCTCCAACATGGGTTCCGGTGGCAACCGCGAGCCGTTCTACAACAACTTCACCATCGATGCCGTTCCCGCTCCCGGCGCAATCGCGCTGCTCGGCCTCGCTGGTCTCGCGAAGCGTCGTCGCCGTTGATGCACGAATCACTCGGCCAACGCATCCAAGCACCGCAAGCGCTCCGTCGATCGACGGGGCGCTT
>JBJOHQ010000225.1:0-4271 GCA_046047595.1 Planctomycetota bacterium
CGATTTGAAAACTCGATGAGTCGTTCGTCGCGCGAGCGGTAGTGCCAGAGCAAGCTGCGCTGTGGAATACCCGAAGCGATTGCTTCTTCAAGCACGCTCTCGAGTGGCTCAAGCATGTCTGCGAGTGCTGCGTCATTGGCACTGCGTTCGGCGTCGGAGCCATCCTCCCTCGCATCGCCGGCGTCCTTCCGATCGAAGAAATTCGTCGGCGGAAGTTGGCGAGAGTCGCCCACGATCACGCTCGCAGTACCGCGCGCGATCGCGCAGGCCGCGTCCCACACGGGAACTTGCGACGCCTCATCGAAGACAATGAGGTCGAACGGCGGAAAGTCAGGGGGCAACATCGTTGCCGCAGAGAGTGGACTCGCGAGGACGATCGGCTTGATCGCGGTCATCGCGGCTGCGGCTTCCGACATGACCCGTCGGATCGGACGACGAATCGTCGAAAGTGCACGAAGTTCATCGATCTTCATGCGTGCTTGGCGCATGCCGGGCAAATCAGCGTTCGCGAGCGTCAGGCGTGCGCGATCACGGACGGCGAGTGCGACGGCGCCGGCAGCTCCCTTGCGATATTCACTCATACCGGCGACGAGTTGCTTTCGAAGTTCCTGCATGCGGTCCGCGCCGCAATCAAGAAGTGCAGGATCGCTGCGGAGTTTCTCGCGCGTCCATGCCGCGAGCATTTCAGCTTCAGCAGCGCGTTCAGCAAGCACTGCGGGAAGCGCGCCCGAGAGCAGTGCGTCCGCGACGGGCCCGAGGCGGAGTTCTACAGCGCGCGCACGTGCAACAGCGAAGTTGCTCCACGCGGGGAGCGCGCGCTCCGAGCGAGCGACGCGTGCGAGTCGTTCGCAGGTCGTCGAGATGCGCGCGGTTGTCGCGTGCAGCGGGGGATTTGCGCCGAGATCTGTAAGTGGAAGAAGCGCAGACTTCGCGGCGTCGAGTGCGCGCTTCGCTTCGATGCGCGCAGTATCGAGCGAGCCATCACGAATCGCATTGGGGACACTCCCCGCGAGAAGCGCGACTTCTTTCGGCATCGCAGCGCGTGCGGCGCGAGCAAGCGCGCGCGCAGATTCGATCGCGCGCCGTGCAGCTGCGAAGTCGATCGCGTCAGTGGTTCCCGCGTGAGATGCGGCGAATATGCGAACGTCGTTTGCGATGGATAGGGCTGCGTCGATCGCGTTCTTTGCGACGACCAAAGATTCGATCTCACGGAGCAACTCTTCGAGCGCCGTCGGGAGCGGTTGCTTCGCGAGGCGTACGAGTTCTGCGCGAACCTTCCGAGCCGCGAGCCAACGGAAGAGAACGAATTTCTCGCGCGCGGCGCGCAAATCGCCAGCGAGTGACGCGAGCGGAAGTGTGAGTACGGCGTCATCGAATCGCGTGCACACGTTGGCGCGTGCGATATGTGCGGTCTCCGCGAGTTCGATCGCGCGAGAGCGCGCATCGAGTTGCGTCGCGAAATCAGGCGCAAGTGCGCAGGTTGCAAGCGGTGCCGCGGCCACGTGCGTGAGGTCGATCGACATCGCAAGATCAACTTGTGCTTGCGCTGCGCCAAACTCAGAAGGCGCGGGTACTCCAAGGAGAGCAGCGAGTGCGCGCGTTGGTTCTGCGAGCGTCTCGAGCGTTGCCGTTGCGGTGCGGGAGGCTTGTGCGAGGCGCGCGGCATCTTCAGGTGAGAGTGGCCGCGTTGGCGCAAAATCAGCGAGTTCTGCTGCGCTTTCAGCGGAGAGTTCTTCGAACGCCGCAACGAGGCGATCGACGCACTCGACGCGCTGTGCGAGGTCGGCGGATGTCGCATCTTGCGGGAGCGAGCCATCGAGTTGGTTCACGAGCGCTGGGTGCGGAATGGCGTTGTCGGTCGCTTCGCTGAGCGCAAGTGCGCGCTCGATTGCCTTGTGAGCACTCAGGCCTTCGTGCGCGGAAACACCTGCCGGGACACCGGCGCTTTCACTCGCCTTCTGTTTCTTCGCGCTTTCTCGATGCGATGCATGCAATGCCTTCCCTGCAGATGCCACACGAGCGCTTGTGCGATCGAGTTGCGCGGCAGTTTGTGCGAAGTTCGCGGCACCTGCCGACGCGCGTGCATCAATCGCCTCGAGCGCATCTTTCACTTGCGTCACGAAATTCGTCTTGGTCGCGTGATCGGCGTGCAAATCGAGCGCGAATGCGCCAAGGCCAGTCTTTCGCAGGCGCTCACTCACCACTTCGAGTGCCGCACTCTTTTCAGCGATAAAGAGCACACGCTTTCCTCGCGCGAGACATTCGGTGAGAAGGTTGGTGATGGTTTGGCTCTTGCCAGTTCCAGGCGGGCCTTGCAACACAAACGTTCGTCCGGCGGCAGCCGAGAGTACCGCCGCGACTTGCGAACTATCTGCCGGAAGTGGCAGGCGCGCTGTTTCAAATCGCGCGGCTTGATCGACCTCGGTCGGATCGAGCAACTTCGCATCGCGCACGGTCGTTGGCGCGTTGCGTTCAAGGAGCGTTGCGACGATTGGGTGTGCGGAGAGTTCTTTGCCACGCAAGCGCATTTCTTCGAAGAGCGGCAACTTCTTGAAGGAGTACGTGCCAAGTTTCGCAGTCGCGAGGACGCGCGCATCCGGCACGTTTTTCACCGATTGCCGCACGCGGGCGAGAATCTGTTCAAGGTCAATGCCGCGATCGTCTTCCGTGAGTTGTCCGGCAAGTCCGATGTCGAGGCCGTGCGTCATGCGCAGGTACTCAACAAGCGCCACGTTTGGCACCGTGTCGTCGAGCACGGCTTTGATGCGGAAGCCTTCGCTGCGCGAGATGCGTTCCATCTCAACGGGCACAAGAATGAGCGGAGCGCGCACAGGCGCTGTTCGTTGCTCAACTTTGAATTCGAGCGCGCCGAGCGCGACGTAGAGTGAGCGCGCGCCAGTTTCCTCAAGCGAACTCTTTGCATCGCGGTACGCCTTCGTCGCGCGCTTGAAGAGTTCCACGTCATCGAGTTGCGCGCGCAGCGTTCCGGCTCGAAGTTCTTCTTCGCACGCTTCGCTGGTCATCTCGCGCATCGCGCCACGCGCACGGAGAAGAAGCCGCTTCTCATCCCAAAGAATGTTCTCGAGGAGCGCGATCGTCGCGTCGCCTTCGGCAACGAGTGGCACACCTGCGGCATCGCGATCATTGAGCAGTCGATTGCGGAGCGTCAGATCGAGCAGTTTCTTTTTCCACGATTCGAGCCGAGATTCGCGCGGAGTGAGTTTCGGCTTCGGAAGCGGCGGCAAATCAGCGGGTTGAACGATCTTGTATTCGCGCTGCGGTGTTAAGACCAGTGATCCGTCGTCGCGTTCGTTGCGCGCGATCACTTCCGGCAGTGGATGAAAACCTGCATATCGCGCGGCGCGCACATCGACAACCATCGACGCTGGCGAAAGCCGATCGAGCCAGCGTTCGCCCATCGCAAGCGCTTCGCCGAAACTCTTTGGTGCAACGCAAAGCGCAGTCGCTTCAATGACGCGCACTTCGCCGAGCGCTCGGCGATTCACAAGGCGAGTCGCACCTTCGTGCACGGCGTCTGCGAAGTGTTCATCCATCGTGGCGAACGCGACGGTCGCGTGCTCATCGCCGAGGACGAGCATCGTCAGAAGTCCGCAGGCTTCGAGGAGCGATGCAAGCGTGACCGAAAGATCAAGGCAGTTTCCGAGTCCGTCGCGAAGAACATCCGCGGCGGTGCGCACTTTCTGCCCCGACTTCTCGAAGCTTGCCTGCAACACGACGTACGAAATCGCGCGTGATGCGAGTGCTTCGTAGCAACTCTCTGCGATGCGTTGGACGCGCGTCGCGTTCCCCGAGAGATAGCCATCGAGCGCACCAGATCCCGTTTTCTTATCCAGTCGCGCGGAAGCGTCGCGCAGAAGTTCAGCAATCGCAGGTGAGTTCGGCGTGACAAACGCCGCGAGCGATTCGCAGTGTGTTGCCATGCCTGACCAATGCGTCTCAGGCGCAATCGCGATGCGATGGGTTGCTTGTGCGACGGTTGAACCTTCTGAAGAGACGAGGCGCACGTGAATATCGACGTGCGTACGTTCGGTGGACTCGCGCAACACCGAGAGTGGAAGTCGAAGATGCTCGCAATCGACGGCGAGGGTGATCCCGGCATCGATTGGTTCGACGGGCCGCAGGACGTCGCAGGTTGGGTGGCCTTCGACCGAGAGTGCAAGGTGCGCGCCCGCGATGCGCGTGTGTGCCTCTACGACGATCGCACGCACGCACGGCACGCCGTTCAGTTCGAGTGCCGCCGAGGTCGTTTC
>JBJOHQ010000226.1:0-2793 GCA_046047595.1 Planctomycetota bacterium
CCAGACGGACTGTTGGGGCCATTTGACTGTCCAAGCGACGATGGAGACGACGAGTGGCAGCCCTGGGGAGTCGCAGACACCGTTCTTGGCGCTGAGGATCAGGTCGCAGTTCATGCGCCGAGCGGAGCCGCACGAACCGACGCAGGCGCGAAGTCGCAGAACGGCCACGGTCGCGACAGCATGTTGCCGCGGCCGTATCGCGAGCATCTCCATCGTCCGCGTTCGGACGGGAATCCATCGAGCCAAGCAGCCACGAGCGAATTGTCGTGATCGAGCGGGGCGCAGGTCAACCCTTCAACGCCGTGGTGGCAGCCGAACTATTCGTCGGTCGCGCGTGGGCTCGACCAAAGGTCCGCAGCCATGAAACAGGAGAACGAGGACGCGGACCCTTTCGAGCCTTCGCCTGCTTCACCCATCGGTAAATCACGACCGAGGCAACCGTCACGGCAACTCCAGCAAGACCCAGCGTCAGCATGCTGCCCGCGTTCTTCGCATGCGCGTAGCCGGCGGCTCCAATCCAACCGATTGCAATCTGGACTGGTGCGGTGATCGCAACAGTCGTGCACTCCACCGCCAAGAACTTCCACCAGGGCATATGGAGGATGCCGGTCATGGTGAGGACAGGAGTTCGGGTGCCAGGAATAAAGCGCGCGAGGATCAAGACGATCACGCCGCGCTCTTCCATCGCGTACTTCGCTTCGAGAAGCCGTCGTGGCCCCATGAATCGCAAGAAACGTTTGCTGTGCACGAGGCGCGTGCCGAAGTTACGGCAAACCCAGATCCAACCCGTGTCACCCAAGATGAGACCGAAATAGGCAGCGAGAATCGTCGAAGTCCAATCCATGTTGCCGTGGTAGATGGCCACGCCAGCCGGGATCAGCAAGAAGTCTTCAGAGATATGGAGGCCGATACCGCAAACGATGAATGCAAAGAAAATGAACCACGCGCCGTACTGCTCGATCCAAACAAGCCACGGGCTCGGTTCGGCAGCAGGCGCCACCAACGCGGGAGCGCTCGAGATCACGTCCGCGGCCTGAGCGAGCAGGTGAGGGAGCTGGTCGAACACGACTTCCATGGGTTTGGCAGTCTAGCAGCGAGGTGCGGCTGTCTGCAGTCGGACGAGTGCGAGATGACACGAAGGCTCAGACGAGCGCGGTGACGTCGCGAAGTCCAATCGCTTCGCGGCACCAAAATGGCTCCGCGGCATCGACGCCGATCTGGAATCCCATGAAGCGATCGCGAATGTCAACTTGCTCTGGGAGTCGTTGGTTTGGGAGGTGATCGATGACTTGCGACCGGTAGGCGAGGATCGCCGCGTGCTTCCGCTCGCGGTATCTCGAGATATCAAGCACAAACGACGGCGTCGGGATCGCTTTGAGGTGCGTGCAGTAGTAGTGAATGAGCCGACGGGGATGCATGGGCTCCCCTGGAATGGAGGACTTCGTCAACTTTGCATCGAAACGGGCATCGCTTGCGATGCGCGTGGCCGCCAGGTGATCGGGGTGGACGTCATCTGGGTGCGGAACGAAGAGCACGTCGCAGCGGCGCTCTCGTAATACGGCGGCGACACGATGACGCGCGTCGACCGTGTGTTCGAGTTCGCGATTTCGGAGGCCGAGATTGACGCGTTCGCAGCCGAGTACACGATCGGCCTCGGCCGCTTCCAGTCGACGCCGCTCGGGAGTTCCCTTCGGGGTCGGCTCGCCATCGGTGAGATCAAGGATGAGTACGCGATGTCCCTCATCAATGAGTCGGGCAATCGTGCCGCCCATTCCGAGCTCCGCATCATCAGGATGCGGTGCAACGACCACGATGCTCAGCGGCATGGTGGTGGCAGAGGAAGGAGGAGAACTGCTGGTGCTCGTGTTGGTGCTCGTGTTGGTGCTGGTGTTGGCGCTAGTGCTGGTGTTGGTGGCACTCATCTCTGTGGCTCGACTCTCTCGCGCGGGGTCTGCTCCCGTGCTGGCTTCATCGATGTTGTTTCTTCGATCGCGGTTCCAAACGTGCGGGCAGTCACTTCGCGGCAAAGTTCCGCGATGTACGCCGCGAGTTCATCCCGCAACTTCACGTCGCCGGTGCGACGCGCATATTCAGATTCAAAGAGCGCTCGATCAACCGACGCGAGCGTTGTCCATTCATCCGCGAGAAATGCATCGGGAGCGGGAGCCTGCACCAAGGGGGCGAGCATCGCACTCACCATTCCCGTCGAATCGGGAAGTGCAGGGGAGAGTGTGCGCTCGATGCGCGCAACGAGCGATACCAACGGGATCGCGCGTTCGAGCGCGGCAATGTCGCGTTCGCACTGTGCGTCTTGCTCTGGGTTTGGAGCGGAGCCACTTGCCGCAAGAAGTGATTGACATGCAAGCACACTTCGCGCAACAAGATCTTGCGTTGCGGGCGCAAGTGTTGCGCGTCGCGATGCCCAGCCGCCCCAGAGGGCGAGCCGATCGCCGCGTGGGCGATTCACCGATTCCTCGACTTGATCGAGGGCGCGCAGGCAAGCACAAAGTCGTGCTGTGCGCGTGAGCCGTGTTGCTTCGATTCCGTTGAAGTTCCCTGCACCCAAGGCGATCGCCCACTGTGCGCGAATTCCGCCCGCAGCTTCCGCAACTTCGCTCGCCCGCCCTCCGGTCAACGTCAGCGCGCGATCCGTTCGTCGCTTGAGTTCATCTTCATAAGGAAACGGCAACGCCGTCGCAGCCTGTGCATCGAGTGTCGCGAGAATCGCCTGCGCTTCACCGCGCTTCAGCGGATCGAGCAGCACTTTCGCGGTCCGTTTCATCTGCGCGACAA
>JBJOHQ010000227.1:0-10427 GCA_046047595.1 Planctomycetota bacterium
GAACAGCGCACATGCACTGGGCCATCGCATGAGTAGGGACGAATCGTGCAGCGGCGCGAAGCACCAAAGTGCCGGAGGAAGAGGGACCGCGCCGCCTGTGGAACCGAATGGAACTTGATCACTATGCAGCGGTTCGCACGCCGCACAACACGAGGTGTCCGTGGCGGACACTTGTCGTTCGTGCGCGCATGCACTCGTTGACTTCTGCTCCGATGCGGCATGTGCGCGAGTTGCACGCGCAGATGAGTTGCTTGAGGTACGCACGCTGCAATGAAAAGCAGGCGCCCCGCCCCCCGGGGCGAGACGCCTGCATGTGAGACGCAGTGGTGCAATCCGCGTTCAACTCCTGAGTCAATTATGTGCGATCCACGCGGCGCGAGCGCCGCGTGAGATCACATCAACGGCGACGACGCTTCGCGAGACCCGCGAGGCCAAGCAGTGCGATCGCGCCTGGCGCGGGGACGACGTTCGCTGAGAAGGTGATTGGGAAGGTCCCGGAGAACTGGACATTGCCCTGGGCGGTCGGGAGGAAGCTGTTGCCTTGTGCCGTGCCCGAGAGAGGCCCGATGCTGCTCTGCATGTTCCACGTCGAGAATGCGGAATTCTGAAAGCTGAACACGTCACCGAAGATCGCCGAGGTGAATCCGGTGCTCCCCGACCAGTTGTTCACGAAAGCGCTCGTCATGCCCGTCACACCGAAGGTTCCGTAGCCGGTCAGCGACATCTGCGCGGATATGATCGGGGCCACGTAGCCGAGCCCGGGGACGGACGGAACGAGTGGTGCGACGAAGTTCGTATCGCTGAACCCCGTGATGACGAACGTCGCGCCGCTGAATGCGCTGGCGCCGATCGTCCCCGACGCGACCCCGGTGTAATTGAATGCGATGAGTCCTGCGCTCGCAGCCTGCGCGATACCTGCAGCAACCGCTGCGACTGCGGCAAACTTCTTCATGGAACGAATCGACATGGGAATCTCCAGACCTTTCTTGTCACGTCGGTCACGGCACGACTTCAGCAATGCACAGCGCACATGCACTGGGCCATCGCATGAGTAGGGACGAATCGTGCAGCGGCGCGAATCAGCAAAGTGCTGGAGGAAAAGGGACCGCGCCGCCTGTGGAACCGAATGGGACACTGTCACCTTGCGCCGGAAAGCACCCCACGCCACACCAAGTGTCCGTAGCGGACACTTGTCGTTCGTGCGTGCATGAAAAACACAGACGCCCCGTCGATCGACGGAGCGCCTGCGGTGTTTGGATGTGTGGAATAAAACGGGCCGACTCAGCGACGACGACGACCTGCGAGACCGGCGAGTCCGAGCAGCGCGATTGCGCCTGGCGCAGGGACCGCGGGATCGTTCGTATAGATGGTCTGGGCGGAGCTCTCGATTTCATCGCCGTCGAACCCATTGAAGTAGCGCAGTTCACCCTCCAAGAGTCCAAGCGTGGCGATTCCGTTCGTCATCTCCGACGTGAACGTGAGGGTGAAGCTCGTGTCTCCGGCGGAGAAACTGGTGTATTGGCCGGAGGTTCCATAGCTGAAGGACCAACCGCCATCGCTCGTCGCCGCAGACTTGAGGTTGAAGGTGAATGTACCCGTGAGGTTGTTTGCGAGGATGCTCGACCAGAGGTTGGCCGACTGCTCGGTCAGTTCGAGGTAGGTCCGCTCCGACTCGGCCTTGTAGAAGCCGGTCGTGTCGAGGCTTCGGGTCACGCCGCCCGAGGTAAACGTCCAGGTTCCCTTGGCGTTGGCCTCGTTCCATGCGATCGCCTCCGCATCGGAGGCACCCGAGAGCACACTTGGCCCCCACTCTCTCAGGTAACCGGAGAAGCCGCCGCCCCAATTCGACTGGCCGTTCGGACGAGTCGCGGCCGTGACGGGCGTGTCAATCTCGCCACCAATGGCCACAGACTGGTACAGGATGTTCCCGAGACCGGAGGAGTCTGCGTAGCGGGTGAACTGCGTGTTGATCGAAACAGCGGCTTCCGCGGTCGATGCGAAAACGGTGGTCGCAACACACAGGGCGGCAGTCCGCGCGCCGAACGATGGGACGACCGAGCAAAGGGACAACAGTGACTTCATGATAAAGACCTCAGTTTGATGTGCCCTCGATGATGTCGAGGGCGTGGGACAGGGACGGGGACTAGAAGAGGGACGAAAGCCTGGCACGCGGAAGTCGCGCCAAGAGGGACAGTGCACCGTGCACCAAATGCGGCCTCCGTCCATACGAAGTGTCCGCCACGGACACTAGTCAAAAGTTTTTTTGCGGGGCCCTTGACAGATTTGACCGTGCGCGCCCCGACACGCCCCCGCCAACGCCGCCGCCCCCGCAAACCGTTATCTTCCGGGAAGGAGTCCTCCCCCCATGCAACGCGTCCTCGGTGTCGGTGGCATCTTCTTCAAAGCACGCGATCCCGCCGCACTTGGTGCGTGGTATCGCGACAACCTTGGCGTCGAGCTCGAGGCATGGGGTGGCGCCGTCTTTCGCTGGAACGGTCCCGAGAACCCAAGCGGCACAGGCTCCACCGTGTGGTGCCCGTTCAAAGCCGACACGAAGTACTTCGCGCCGAGCGACGCGCCGTTCATGGTGAACTACCGCGTGGCTGATGCGCGCGCGATGATCGAACAGTTGCGCGCGAGTGGCTGCACTGTTGACGACCGCATCGAAGAAACCGAGCAAGGCGTGTTCGGCTGGGTCATGGATCCCGAAGGGAATCGCGTGGAGTTGTGGCAGCCGCCGAAGGGTCAGTAGTGCGCGCGACGAAGTGAGGAGTTGAACCCAGCGCACTCTTGGCGAGCATCGCGCACGACGAAATCACGCGCCTCGCACCGAGCCGACAACTCGCGATGCAAGCGAACGACTGCTGATTCTTTCGCGTGCGTGGCTTCACTGGCTTCCCCCGCTTTCCTCGCTTCCCCCGCTTTCCTCACTCCACTGATCTCACCCGCTTTCCGACGTCGACCGCGCGCCAACGCGCAGCCGCGTGCGGTCACCGCCCTTCCTCCAACACACTCCTCCCACGCGCTCCGTATATGCTCTCCGAAGCGCATGACGACGGCCGCCAACCAACACACCATCACGAATATCTCGTGCTATCAGTTTGCTTCGCTGAGCGACCTGAAGACGCTGCGCGCGCAACTGTTGGACCGATGTAAAGCGACACAACTGAAGGGAACGATCCTCCTCAGCACCGAGGGCATCAATATGTTCGTCGCAGGCCTGCGCGAGCATGTGGATGCGCTGGTCGCGGAGCTGCGCGCAATTCCGGGGCTTGAGCATCTGCGGCCGAAGTACAGCGAGAGCGCCGAGCAGCCGTTCCGCCGCATGCTCGTACGCATCAAGAAGGAGATCATCGCGTTTGGGGTCGAGGGCATTGAGCCTGCGAAGTACACCTCGCCGCGACTCGAGCCGAAGGTCTTGAAGCAATGGCTTGACGAGGGGCGCCCTGTCATTCTCTACGACACGCGCAACGATTACGAGGTCCGGCTTGGCACATTCAAAGGTGCGAAGATCGCGGGCATCGGTTCGTTCCGCGAGTTTCCTGAGGCGGTGGCGAATCTCCCGCCTGAGATGAAAGACGCACCGATCGTTTCGTTCTGTACGGGCGGCATTCGATGCGAGAAGGCCGCGCCATACATGGAGCGCGAAGGCTTCAAGCATGTGTGGCAACTCGAGGGCGGCATTCTCAAGTACTTCGAAGAGTGCGGCAGCGCGCACTTTGATGGCGAACTCTTCGTGTTCGACCAGCGCGTTGGCGTCGACCCAGCGTTGCACGAATCCTCGTGGTCGCAGTGCTTTGTTTGCCAAACGCCGCTGACTGCGGAGGAGCAGGAAGACCCGCGCTACGTCGAGTCGGTTTCGTGCCCCTACTGCTTCAAGACGACGGAAGAAGCGCAGCGCGAGCAACTTGATCGTCGCCGCGCGGCGCTTCGTGCTGCGGTGTCGCCGCTGCCAGGAAGCGTGCCGTACGACCAAGCGCGCCCGCTGCATGTGCCTGAATCCTGTGACGCGCACACACTGCTCGACTGTTTGTGCACGGTAATGCCGCATATCACGCGTGAAGAATGGCTTGCTGTCTGCGAGAGCGGACGCATCGTGAACGAGGATCACGCGCCCGTCGCTGCCGACAAGCTCGTTCGCGCTGGCGAACGCTATCTCCATCTCAAGCCTGCGCTCAGCGAGCCTGATGTCTGTGGCGACATTCGCATCCTCCACGAAGATGAAGCGATCATCGTTGTCGACAAGCCCGCGCCGCTTCCTGTTCATCCGAGCGGCCGATTCAATCGCAATACGCTGCAGTTCATTTTGAGCCAAGTGTGGTATCCGCTGAAACCGCGCCCCGTGCATCGCCTTGATGCGAACACCACAGGCGTGACGGTGCTTTGTAAGACGCGCCAGTTCGCAAGCATGGTGCAGCCTCAATTTGAACGCGGTGAAGTGGAGAAGGTTTACCTCGCGCGAGTGAAGGGACACCCGCCGCAGGACGCGTTCCGTTGCGACGCGCCCGTGAGTGTCGCCGCAGGCAAACTCGGCGGGCGAACCGTCGATGAAGATGGACTCGACGCGCAGACCGAGTTCCGCGTGCTTGAGCGCAGCGCGGACGGCACCGCGTTGCCCACGACGTTACTCGAGGTTCGACCGCTCACAGGTCGCACGAACCAGATTCGCGTCCATCTCTGGCATCTCGGGTTTCCGATCCAGGGCGACGCCGCGTACCTCGCGGACGGCGTCGTCGGTGAAACGCAAACGCTCGCAGTTGGTGACCCGCCGCTTTGCCTGCACGCGCAGCGGATCGTCTTCACGCATCCGCTCACCAAAGAGCGCGTGACGTTTGAAGCAGATCGACCCGCGTGGGCAGCGCTCGAGAAGTCGCGCTGAGCGCGTCAACGCGCGCGGCGCGAAACTCGAACGAACCCAGCGAGACTCATCAGTGCCAACACACCCGGTGCCGGCACAGCGTCGACGACAACGTCATCGAGATACCAACCAGATCCAGTCGGCGACTGCGCGCCAAAAAACTCAAGTGCTGTGGTTGAAGACGTTGCCGTGAATTGAAGTGTGATTTCACGCCAGTTGTAACCAACGAAACGCGTATCAACGATCATGGATGTTTCGACGCCATCGTTCGCTCCCAGGTTGTACGTCGATCCCGCCACCAAGACTTCAAGCGTGGTCGCTTCGAGTCTTTGAAAGTGAAACGAGAGCGAGTACGACTGACCCACAATCGTCGTAAACGACTGAGAAATCCTGTCGCCGCGATTCAGCATGATCGCGGCGTTACCTTCGGCCGCAAAGCGCGTGTTGCCACCATGGCCCGTGTTCCACCAATACGACGGCTCGTCTTGTAAGTCGCCAGCAAACGTCCAACCCGAAAGGTCACCAACCCCGTTCAGAAACGCGAAGGTGCCCGAAAACGTTGGGCCCTCGAACCCGCCGTTCGAAATGAGGCTTGCCGCCGCGGGCGCGGTGACCGCAAAGGCGACTGTGCCCGCTGCCATCAATCCTCGTGCTCGGAGAATGGACGCGGCGAAGCTGTTTCGATGATCGATCTGGTTCATTTTCATGCGCTTTCGTTGAAGACTCGACTCAATGCCTCAGAAACGAAACTGAGACTAGAACCATCTCCCCTCCGTTGTGATAGCGCAACTCCGACCGAAACCCTGTCAGGGTTCTGAAGGAAAAAGGCAAAGTCGACCAAATCGGGGCGACTCCGCAAGCCCCGCGACTCGGCCTTCACTGAGGACGCAGCCGCGCCCCGCCATGAGCGACGCGCTCGTGCGGACAGTCCGAACCTCAGCAACGAGTCCTCGATCTCGGCGGCATGCTCTTCAACGCGAAAACTCCGCAGCGCTCAGGGTTCCGACGGGAGTTGAAGTCGCACCCGTCGAGTCAGAGTGCGCATGCTCGCTGAACGACCACACCCCGCGTCCGCGCGCACTCACTTCGTCGCGAGCGGGACAGCCGTGTCCGTGATGTCGACAGGCTTGAACTCGTTCTTCATCGCGATCGTTCGGAGCCCCGGCTTCGCAAAGTCGATCTTCTTGAGATCAATCGCTTGAACCTCAAGCCCGTTGTAGGTGCGCACGTAGGTCTTCAGATTCGTGCGGTCGTGCGCGACGACCCACTCGGTGGTGTCGCTGTTGACGACCTTTGGCGTCGAACTCGAGCCGAGAAGGCCCTTCGTGTTCGACGATTGATCGCTCGTGTTCGTTCGGATTGCGCCGTTGAAAATGTCGAACGTGTTGAGCACATGGAAACCAAGGTTCACCGTCTCGATCGCCGTTGGCGCGGGCGTCGCGAGCTGTGAGAAGAACGCCGCGCGCACAAAGCGTGAAGGTGGCGTGTAGTCGCCCGGAAGTCCGAGGAGCCCTGAACCTTCGCCGTAGTTTGAAACCAACGTCTGACCAAACTTCTCGCTCGCGACGTTCACCGGAGACAGATTGACGTAGTTCGAGAGATTGATTGTTTGCCAATCGAACGGCGGCGAATTCGTCAGCACACCGATCGGATTCTCATAGACATTCATCTTGCCGTCGACGAACTCGACGATCACCACTCGACCGCTCGCATCGCCAACCCAGAAATGCACGGTCAACGGCATCTTGAACGCTGGGAAAGGCTGCTCCACGATGCGAACCTTCTCGCGCAGTGCTGCCAGCGTTTCATCGACGTTCGCACAGGTCGACAAGAGATACGTCGCGGCTTCCCAAGATCCAATCGCGCGAACATCGGCAGCGGGATCGGGTGCGAGGAACTTCGCATAGCCAGGCAGATACAGCATCCCGATCGCGAGTCCCGTCTCATTCTGACCATCGGCGACGATGTTTCGCGCGATGTCAACATTCAGCCCGACGAGGCCGTACGTCGTGGTCCACTTGAGACCTGGCTTTCCGCCAGGCGCCGTGCCCACGTATTCAGTGCCGCGCGGAACCACGAGCACCTCTGAGTTGAACGGGAATCCAAACTCCATCGATCGGAAGTAGATGATGGAGCCGTCTTTCGCGCGGATTTGGAACGCGGTGCATGCGGCTGCAAACGTGTGGATCGCCAACGGAAGCAGCGCGGCAAGTGTGAGAACGCAGGAGAAAAGTCGATTGTTTCGCATGGCGGGAGCGTAGCGAAACTTGTGCGCGACATCTCACTGCAATCAGGCTGCATCAGAAACTAATGACCGCATTGACGCCGAGCGCGAGCGCTGGATCAACGTCGGGGCTTCCGCCGGGATTCACGATGAGTTGCAGGCCCGGTTGCAGCATGAGGCCCGGCCGCACTTGAATGCCATACGACGCTTCGAGCGTCATCTCGAAGAGTTGCACGTCGACGGTCGGGTCGGTGAGTTGCTCTTCGCGCTGCGCACTGCGCAAATCACTGCTGAATGCGCCGTAAGCCACACCGAGCGAAAGGAAATCCTTCGGGCGACTTTCGAACGGGCCGTATGCCACCACGCCGCCGCTGAAGTAGTACGGCATCGCGCTCACTTCTTGATCGGGCGCGACAACGATGCTGCCGAAGATGCCGAGATGGCGCTTCTCCGATGGACTTCCGAATTGCATGAGCACCTGATCGCCCACGACGTAGAAGCCGTAGCGGCCCGACCCTTCGTCGGTCGAGTCAAACTCCTGGACCTCTCCACCGAGGACGTATCCGCCAAACTTGAGATTGCCCGGCAATCCCGCATCGCCTTCTTTCTGATTGAAGCGGAACCCGATTTCACCCACACCAAACGGCGGACCTTCGAACGAAAAATCGAGGCCGTGCTCATCGGCAAGCGCAGCGGTCGGATTGCCGTCGTACATCGCGCCCATCAGGTAGAACTCATCGACAGGTTCGACCTTGACGCGCGCGCCCCACGTCGTGGCGGGGTAACCGAACGGGCCGGGCGCGTTGTAGAAAATCGCAAACGGAATCGCGTTGAATGCGACCGACGTAAACGCGCGGAAGTACTCCGAACCCGCGAATTCCTCGCCGTACAACGCATCGAGCGAGAAGCGCCCGCCGCGAATGCTGAGTTTCTCGCCGAAGAACGCTTGCGTGTACGAGAGATTGGTCAGCCGTGCGCCTTCGGGCGCGACGTCGGACGACTGAATCGGGAACACATTGCCGACGTAGTCCTGCGTGAGTTGGGTTCCGAAGTTGACGGAGAAACCAACATCGAACTCGCCACCAGGGAGCGCGAACGCGCGCTCGGTGTCGATGCCGAGATCCGCACAGAACATGCTGTACGTCGAAAATCCCTGCTTCTTGCCGCCCGTTGGATTGCCGTACGGGTCGGTGATCAAGAGGAATTGAGGATCGATTCCCAATTCCCACAACGCCGTGCGCGCCCCGCCCCAATCGCCGAGCAAGTAGTTCGACTCGAAGTTCTTGCGTACGGCATCGATCTCTGCCGCCGTGTAACGCGATGGCGCATCGACCGCGACGGCAGGTGCCGCGTTGGTTGCGTCCTGCGCGTAGACAGCAACGTCACTCATGAGGCTGGCAACGCCGCCAGTCAGTCCCGCGAATGACGCAACGACAGAGCCAACTCCTCCACGTGACGCCCGAAGGGCGCCACGTGGAGGAGTGATGTGCGGACGAGGTACAAACACGCTCGCGGGTGTCAACATGGTTTACACGAGCTTCGCGTAGGTCGGCGTGTAGATATGCGAGCGGATGAGCGCTTCGATATCTGCCGGACGCTCGATACCCGCGATTCCGAGGTCGAAGACAAGCTTCGCCACGCGCGCTGCGGTCTTGATCTCGCACTCGAGAATGTTCGACTGCAGTGGGTACAGAAGGCCTTGCTTGAGGAGTTCGGGCGAAACCTGATCGGCGACTGCGCTCGCCGCTTCGATGAACATCGAATCGGTGACGCGCTTCGCTTCGGTCGCGAGTATCGCCAAACTCACCGCTGGGAAGATGTAGAAGTTGTTCGCCTGGCCCGAGAGGTAGGTCTTGCCGTTGATCTCGACCGAAGGGAACGGAACGCCAGCAGCGTAAATCGCCTTGCAATTCGACCAGCGATAGGCCTGCTCGGGCGTGCACTCTGCGCAGCTCGTTGGGTTCGAGAGCGCAAGGATGATCGGGCGCTCGTTGATGCGCGACATCGCCTCGATGACCTTCTGGTTGAACGCGCCACCGATCGTGCTGACGCCGATGATCGTCGTCGGCTTAATGCTCTCGATCGCAGCGACGAAGTCGCGCGTCGGCGGATGCACGTGCGCATACGGCTGCTGGAAGTCGTAGAGATCAGTGCGCGTCGACTCAAGCAGGCCGTTGACGTCGAACATGTGGACGCGCGATTGCGCTTCCTTCAGCGTCATGCCCTGTTGGACGAGCGCCGAGCAGAGGAGGTTCGCGAGACCGATGCCTGCCGAGCCCGCGCCGAGGAAGAGATACTTCTCGTCCTTCAGCAGCGTGCCCTTCAACTTCGTCGCGTTGATCATGCCCGCAAGCGTGATACCTGCGGTGCCCTGCACGTCGTCGTTGTACACGCATGCCTTGTCGCGGAAACGCTCGAGGAGGTGCACCGCATCGCGACCCGTCCAATCTTCGAAGTGGATGCAGCACTTCGGGAAGACTTCCTGCACCGCTTCGACGAATTCATCGACAAACGAGAAGAGTTCTTCGGTCGATGGGCGACGCTCGCGGAGGCCGAGATAGAGCGGATCTTGGAGATACTGCTCGTTGTTGGTGCCTGCATCGAGATACATCGGCATGAGGAGCTTGGGCGAAATCGCAGCCGCCGCCGTGTAGAGCTGCAGCTTGCCGATTGGAATGCCCATGCCGTTCGCGCCGAGATCGCCGAGGCCGAGGATGCGGCCGCCGTCGGTCACGCAGATGAAGCGGACATCCTTCACAGGCCAGTTGCGCAGCACTTCCTTCACATGGCCGCGACGCTTGATCGAGAGGTACATGCCGCGCGGGCCGCGGAAAATGTGGCCGAACTTGAGGCACGCCTCACCGATCGTTGGGTCGTAGACGATCGGAAGGAAGCGCGCTGGATCGGACATCAGCGTGCGATAGAACAGCGTCTCGTCATGATCGAGCAGGTTCATGAGATAGACGTAGCGATCGAGGTCGGTCGTCTTATGTGAGAGTTGCAACATCACACGACGCAACTGCAAATCCTCAGTTTCAGTCGTATCTGGAACGAGACCAACGAGTCCGAGCGCTTGGCGCTCCGCTTCGGTGAATGCCGTCGACTTGTTGAGGGCTGGATCCTGAAGAAGTTCAACACCGCGCTTCGCGGTGGCCGTGCTGTTTGCGTTCGTCATAGAAGTCATTCTCTTGGAGTCTGGGAAGAACTGAAGTGCCGGAAGTTGAAACGTCGATTTCGACGGTTTGTACGTTGAGTTTTGGGTTTGCACGCGTGTCGATGATTCGCGTTCAAGAGCGGCGAATAGCCGCGGATAGCCTCGATGAGCGGCGAATAGCCGCGGATAGC
>JBJOHQ010000228.1:0-3071 GCA_046047595.1 Planctomycetota bacterium
TTGTCTTCTCGTCGATCCGCGCATCAGAACTCGATCCGAAGAAGTGCACGTCGAAGGGCGCGCAAGATCTCCGCGATTATCTCGCGTTCGCTGAACTCGGAACTGTGCCTGCATCTCGCGAGGAATCGCGCACAGGCGTTGATATCGATGTCGATGCAATCGAGCGACGACTCGCACGCGCGTTGGAATCCCGTGGTTTCCGCGTCGATCTCCACGTCGGCCGCTCGCGCGACTACCGTGTTTCTCTTGCCCTTGCGCTCCCCGAAGCACCCGACGAGTGGATCCTCGGCGTTGAACTGGACGGCGCATTCCATCAGACCGCCCCGACGGTCATCGATCGCGAACTCGTGCGCACAGGCGTACTGAGTTCGCTCGGGTGGCGAACGATCAAAGTCAGCGCGATCGATGTTCTGCGCGATGAAACGAAGACGGTCGATCGCATCATCGCGGCCGCGCGCGGCGGATGATGCGATGGCGGTCAACGCTCGCAGTTTGGCTCAGGAATTCGCGTTGGTAGGACCTGCGTGGCCCGCACGCGCGCGCCACCTTCGACGGTCACGATCCAAACGGGCTTCGCTGCGAAATATCCAGGCTTTGGAAATGCGATTTCACCCGTGATGCCCGCATGTGGCGCGAGTGAACGAAGTGCGCCCGCCATTCCTTCGCGCGTGCGACGCTCAGGTGGCAGAGATTGCATCGCGCGCACCATCGCCTGCATTGCGTCGTAGCCGAGTGCGGAGAATGCAGTCGGTTCGGTCTGGAACTCCGCGCGATATTTCTCAGCGAAACGCTTTGCCGCCGCACTCGCGCCTGCGCCGAACCACGCGTGTGTCGAGAAGTACACAGCGCCCTGCTTCGATGCGGTGTTGACATCAGGAATGTCGAAACTGTCGGCACCAAGAATGGCGCCTTGGAAACCGGCGCTCCGCAGCGTGTCGATCACCGGAACAACCGAGGTGGCGTTGCAGGCGACGTAGACCGCGTCCGGCTTGAACGCTCCTCCGAGGACAGCCTTCGGATCGACCTTCATTGCATCGGTGAAAGCGATCGCGGTGACTTGAGTGCCGTCGAGTCCGCGTGCGCGCGCGGCAAAGGCTTGGCTCACCGCCACCGGAAAGTCGCTGGTCGCTTCGAAGAGGATCGCGATCTTGCGCGCTTTGAGTTGGCCGTGCGCGAACTCCGCCATCGCGGCGCCTTGTGCAGAGTCGGAGTAGCACGCGAAACTCAAGAGATCGCCGCCCGGCAATCGCGCGAGACACGGATCGGTCGCACCCACGACGAGAAATGGCGTCTTTGCTGCGGCAAACGGCGCGAAGCCCGCGCGCAACTCATCGGAGTCGGTCGTGCCGAGCGCGGCGATGGCGGTTTTTGCCGCCTCTTCGGCGCCAGCGATACTCACAATATCAACGCCCCACGGCACATTTCCCGCTTCCTCGCGAGCCACCATCGCGCCTTGCAACGCGGCGACATCGAGCACTGCCGCCGGCCCGGTTGGCTCGAACACGCATGCGATGCGCGGAAGTGCGGCGTTCGAATCCACCGATCCTTCGTTCGTCGCGGATTTCGTTGCACAGCCGACGAGGGTTCCCATTGCGGCGAGCGTGAGCGCTGTAGAGGCGACCAAATCAGTGAAACGTGGGGCGCGATGGATGTGGAGCATGTTGGGTGGCACGATCGTGTGTCGGCGGACAAAGGTGCGAGAACTGAATGATTTCGAACTCTATCGAGGATTCACCAAATGGTGCACGGCACCGTTACGACTTCGCGGGGTACTCGTACACGCCACGCCCCGACTTGTCGCCAAGCCGCCCCGCTTGCACGAGCTGCCGCAGCAGCGGGCACGGGAAGAACTTCGGATTTCCGAGCTCCTTGTAGAGCACCATCATGATGTCGTGGCAGACATCGAGGCCAATGAAGTCGGCGAGGCGCAGCGGACCCATCGGGAAGTTGCATCCGAGGAGCATGATCTGATCGATGTCCTCGGGCTTCGCGACACCTTCCATCCACGCGTAGAACGCCTCATTGATCATCGGCATCAGCACGCGATTCGACACGAAACCCGCGCGGTCATTTGCAGGCACGGGAGTCTTCCCCATCGCCTTCGCAAGTTCGATCGTTCGCGCAGTCGTTTCTTCGCTTGTCGCGATGCCCTTGATGACCTCCACAAGCTTCATGATCGGTACAGGATTGAAGAAGTGCATACCGATGACGCGCGGCGCGTCCTTGCCGACGACGCTCGCGATATCCGTGATCGAGATGCTCGACGTATTCGTCGCAAGCACGACATCCTCGCGGAACGTCGCCTGCATCTCCTTAAAGATCTTTTTCTTGAGTTCGACATTTTCAGTCGCCGCTTCGACGACCCAGTCGGCCGACTTCGCTTCCGCCATCGACGTGACGTAACAGATGCGCTTGAGCGCAGCGTCCGCGGCGTCCTGTGCGAGCTTCCCCTTCTCGACGAGACGCGCGAGACTCTTCGCGTGTCCTGCCTTGGCGCGATCGAGCGCGGCTTGGCTCACGTCGATTTGGATCGCGTTGAAGCCAGTCTGCGCGGCGGTGAGGGCGATGCCGGAACCCATGGTTCCGGCTCCGATGACGGCGATGGTCTTGACGGTCGACATAAGGCGGGAAATGTAGCAGCCCCCGCGCCGCCCACGCGGCGACCACGCGCGGCGACCACGCGCGGCCGTCACGCTCGACAATCACCGCGCAACGCGCGACGATGCGCCCATGACGCCGATCGAGTGCTCCATCCAAATCGTCGCCCCGTCCAAAACCGTGTGGCGCGTGGTCACCGACATCGAACACGCCGCGGAGCACATCCCCGCCATCACCTCGATCGAGATCCTCCCCGGCCCCCGCACAGGCAAGGGACTCCGTTGGCGCGAATCACGCGTGATGTTCGGCCGCACCGCGACCGAAACCATGGAAATCGTGGAGTGGAAGCCGCCGTTCTCGCACGCAAGCGGCGGCATGTATGTCGCAACCGCAACGAATCACGGCACGTTCTACCGCTCTGAAGTGCGAGTCGACCCTTCGGGCACAGGATCGCGCCTCGTGTTCACATTCGA
>JBJOHQ010000229.1:0-2525 GCA_046047595.1 Planctomycetota bacterium
CAAGCACCGCTTGGTGGCATCAATCGCACGCGCAAGGTGGCGTACGAAACGATCTCGAAGTATCGCCATCAGCAGAACGGCGTGCCGCGCGTTGAGCCGTGATTGGCGCGGGCGGAGTGGCTTGCGATGCTCCGCGCGACGCTGCTCGTGATGTTGCTCGTGATGTTTGAACTCATGTGAGAGAACCACCGCCGCGGGATGCCGCGGCGGTGGTGTTTCATGCGGTGCTTGTTGCATGCGGTGGTGTTTCCACGGTGCACGGCACGTGCCATGCAGTGCCAGGCACTGGGTGGCACGTGCCGTGCACTGTCTGGCACCATGGTGCCGCGCGTTCTGTTTCTTCGGGCGTCTACCAATGTGTGAGATGCGATCGCGCGCGCTCTCGTACCGAACAGTGATGCGCCGTGATCCACCGCGATCCACCGCCCTGTGACTCATGCAACGTCTTTGCACGCACAAATCGCTTCGGTCATGCGAGACTGTCGCCGCGATGCAGCACCGACCAACGAGCCAACCAGACAACGACGCGAGCAACTTCTCAACCAACCCCGCAACCGATCACACGACCGATCCGCAGCGTCGCAACTTCTTGGCGGGAGTCGCCGCGATGGCGGGGGCAGCCGGCGTTTCGGGTTCTGTGGGACTCGCCAACAGTGCTCGCGCTTCGTTCGATGACAGTTCCCCAGCTCCACGCGGCGCGTCGAACTCTCACGCATTCCGCCTTTCCACGCTTGCGCCGCAGCTCGTGACCCCATTCGGTTCACGCACACACGTCACCGCTCGCGAGTTTCCCGCGCTGCGCGGAATGTCGTTCTACAAACTGGCGATCGAGCGAGGCTCTTTCCGCGAGCCGCATTGGCATGCCAACGCCGATGAACTCGGTTACTGCACTGCGGGCGAGGTGCTCATCACCATGTTCTCGAGTGGGAACAAGCACGACGTCTTTCGCGTGAAGGCTGGAGAGATGTACCTCATTCCATCAGGCGCCTTTCATGCGATCGAGAACATTGGAGACGAGCGGGCGGAGATCATGGCGGCGTTTTCGCATGAGCAGCCGGAAGACTTCGGGCTGTCGGGCGCGGTCGGTTGCGTGTCGCGCGAAGTGATGGGAAACACGTGGGATCTCGACGTCGCAAGCCTCGCGAATCTCTCACGCGCAACCACCGACCTCGTCTTTGGGAAGACGGATGGTCGCGCGGAAGTGCCGAGTGCCGCGGAGGCACTGAACCCGTGGAAGTTCGCGATTGAGGCGTCGCAGCCGCCGATCGTGAACGACTATGGGTCTGTACGCGTTGCGCGCCTCGATACGTGGCGTCAGTTACGGTCTCTGTCGATGTACTCACTGCGCGTCGAAGGCATCGGCATGCGTGAACCGCACTGGCATCCTGAGACTGCGGAGATGGGGTACGTGCTTCAAGGTCGAAGCCGAATGACGGTGAAGTCCCCGATCAGCGGAGCGCGCTCGGTCGATACATACGAACTCGGGCTGGGTGACCTGTACTTCATTCCACAGGCCTATCCGCACGTCATTGAGAATCTCGGCAGCGACGAACTGCGCTTCCGTATTTTCTTCAATCGTCCGATGCCTGAAGACATCGGATATACGGGCGGCATCCCCGCGTTTCCACGGCGACTTGTCGCGCCATCGCTTGCGACTTCAACAGAAGCGCTTCCGCGCTATCCAGAACGCACGACGGATGCGATGATCGTCCGAAAGCGCAATCCGACGGGCGATTAAGTGTGCTTCGTTGCGTGCGGCGTTCGCTTGGTTTGCCAAATCGGATCAACGCGTACACGGGACTTCGAGACAACCACACGTCATGCAAGAACTTTCTCTAGGAGTATGCACATGATCGCGCTCATCGTGGCACTGTTTCGCGTGCATGCGCTCGCGGGTTTTTCTAAGGGGTTTTCTAGCGGGATTTCTAGCCGTATTTCTGTCGGGACTTTCGTCGGAACCTTCGTCACATCGTTTGTCCTCGCAGATGCGCCGGTGCTCGCACAAACCGATGCCGTGGCTCCAACGCCGCGGATGACGTCGCGTCCAAACATCGTGCTCATCTACGCCGACGACGTGGGTTTCGGTGATCTCTCGTGTCAGGGCGCGACGACCATCGCAACACCGAACATCGATCGCATCGCGCGCGAAGGCTTGCGCGCCACCGACGCACACAGCGCTGCTGCAACTTGCACGCCGTCGCGGTACGCGCTGCTGACGGGTGAGTATGCGTTTCGACGCAAAGGAACGGGAGTGTTGCCGGGTAACGCGACGCTCATCATCGAGCCTAGTCGAGCAACGCTTCCATCGATGCTCCGCAGTGTGGGCTACCACAGCGCCGTGATTGGTAAGTGGCATCTTGGACTTGGCGCGGGCGCGCCGATGGATTGGAATGGAGAGATCAAGCCGGGCCCACTCGAAATCGGTTTCGATCAGTGCTTTCTGGTGCCTGCAACGGGCGATCGCGTTCCTTGCGTTTACGTCCGCGATCATCGCGTGGTTGGCTGGAGCGCTGATGACCCCATCG
>JBJOHQ010000230.1:0-2983 GCA_046047595.1 Planctomycetota bacterium
GCACACATGACGATGAATCGCGATGCGATTCGCGAACTGGCCGCCAAAGAACTCGGCCTCCGCACCGCGCGCTATGCCTACGCAGCCAGTGCGCAAGAACTCGCAGATGCGATCCTTGCGAAACACGGCGTGGGACTGCCGTGCGTCGTGAAGCCAACGATGAGTTCGTCGGGCAAAGGTCAATCCGTCGTACGAACCAAGGGCGAGATTGCGAAGGCATGGAAGTACGCGATCGAAGGAATGCGCGGCGATCGACCTGTTGTCATCGTCGAAGAGTTCATCAATTTCGACTACGAAATCACCCAACTCACCGTGAAGGAGCGAGCTTCGCGCGGTGGTGGTGTGCAATTTGTTGAACCGATCGGACATCGACAAGAGCGCGGCGATTATCAAGAGTCGTGGATGCCCTGCCCCATGAAACCCGCGACGAAGCGCGCCGCGCGCGAGATGTCGGCGAAGGTCGTCGAACGACTCGCTGGAAAGAACGGCGCGGGGATTTTCGGCGTCGAATTCTTCGTCCGCGGCAATGAAGTCATCTTCAGCGAACTCTCACCTCGCCCGCATGACACAGGCATGGTCACGCTTCGTTCGCAAGATCTCTCGGAGTTTGACCTTCACATCCGCGCCATCCTCGGGCTTCCGATTCCGGAGATTCGCTACGCAGGACCAACAGCTTCTGCGGTGGTGCTTGCAACGCGTGACTCGTCGAAAGCGCCGCGATACTCGGGAATTGAACAAGCGCTCGCGATTCCTGGCGTCGAAGTTCGCATCTTCGGAAAGCCGACCACGCGCAAGTATCGGCGCATGGGCGTCACGCTTGCACACGGCAAGAGTGCCGACGATGCGCGGAACATCGCGAAGACTGCCGCAGGACTCATTTCTGTGAAGTGAACTCGCGCCAGCACGCCAGTGAGAACGCGCGCGAGAACATGCGCGAGTACGCAAGCAAGAGCGCGCGCAAGTACGCGCACGCAAACTCGCGCGTCAAGCTTGCTTTCGTCGACCCGCTGGCGCTCGGTAACTCTCGCGCGGAGCTTCTGGCCTCACGCCCTTCGCAACAGGAACGAGGCCGTCTTCTTGCACCGCTTTGCGGAAGATCTCGAGCGTCGTATCGTCGAGGAGTTTTTTCACCGACGCTTGCATTTGAACGAGTCGATTGTGCAACGCACACGGCTCGCCGATACCACAGACGCCACCGCCGAACGGGCAGTTCGCGGAGCGATCTTCACGCTCAAAGAGCTCATAAGGTGAACGCAGTGAAATCTCAGAAGGCGCGCGCGAGAGCGCGTATCCGCCACCAGGTCCAGGATTTCCTTGCACCAAGCCTGCCTGCGAGAGCGTCGACAGAATCTTCGCGACCATCGCACGTGGAAGCCCACGTTGATCCGCGATCTCCGCAGATGAAAGTCGCGTGCGACCACCGTCCCACACTTCAGCAAGTCGGCTCAAAGCGGCGATGGCGGTTTCAGTCTGCTTTCCGTACATGGTCCGTCCATTCCAGTGATTCGAAGCGCACCGCGGTTTCGTGCGGAGGAGGTGCCCCGTTCGAGCGCCGCCACCACATCTTCCCGCGCGGGGCATGATTCGTGATAAGGATATCCGAGTTTCAGCGATCGCAAAAGTTCGGCTGAAATCGGCGCTTTTCAAGGGTTCTGGTCGTTCAGCACGCGATTCCGGGTAACTCAACCGCATCGCGGGCTCCGCAGGTCGCGAGGAGCGATTCGGGTAGTCTCCGCCCGCCGTCATTTCTTCGCGCGCGAGCGAACCATGCGCCTGCTCACGCGCTGAACCGCCTCCTCGTTTCGTGCTCGCCCCATTTCGAATTCCACGCCATCTCGAATTCCACGCCATCTCGAACTCCAAGCCATCTCGAACTCCACGCCATCATGTCTGCCTTCTACCGCCGCAGCGCCATCTACTCCGCCTTCTTCGCACCGTCGACCGACATTCGAAGTTCCATCGACGCGCTCGTTCGCAAGCACTTGCGCCGCGCGCCAAAGCGTGTCATCGACCCCGCGTGCGGTCCAGGACTTTGGCTCGAGCACTTCCAGCAGCAAGGTGCAGAGGTCGCAGGCTGTGATCTTGAGGAAAGCGCCATCGCGGGTGCGGCGGCGCGATTGCCGAAGCGCGGCGCGCGCGTACTCGTTGGCGATATGCGGCGACCACCCGATGAACTCGGAGGCGAGTTCGACTGCGCGATCAATCTCGACAACTCGATCGGACATCTCAACGACCCGCTTGATGTTGTCGCGCACTTCGCTTCGATGCGGCAACGCCTTTCACCGCGCGGCATCTATGTCATCGGCCTCGCCATTCGCGAGGCGAAGGACACCATCCCAACCGGTGTCGTTTTTGAGCGCGGACCTGTTGACATCGATGGCGGCGGATTTGCGGCGCTTCGCACTGAATCGCTTGGTTTAGACCCAGTCACGCGCTGCGAGCGCATTCGTCAAATCACGATCACTGCGAATGTTCCTGAAACGCCATCGGTCATTGCAGAGCAATACGACCTCCTCACCTTCACGTTCACGATGTTGAAAGACATTCTCGAAGCTGCGGGTGGTTTCGATGTTCTCGATTGCCGCGACGCGACCGACGAAGACCTTCCGGCGAAACCGTTTCGGAAGGGCGCGGGTGATGTCGTACTTGTGTTGCGCGCGAAATCGCCCTCCACGAAATCACCCAACACGAAATCCCCACGCAAGTCATCAACTTCGAAGAGCCGCGCCACGCGGAAGCGCGCATGATGCGCGTACTTCGGCCAGTTTCACCCGCGATTCCTGCAGGTTGCGTGCTAGCGGAGTACGACGCACGCCATCCGCGACACATCGCGCAAGACGAAGTGCAACTGCCGCCCGAGGAACGCGCCATCGCCGAGGCCATTCGCTCTGCGCCGCGGCGCACAGGCTTCATCGCGGGACGACTTGCGTTGCATGCGGCACTTGGTGAAAGCGACGCGTATGCGCACGCGAGTCGACCAGTG
>JBJOHQ010000231.1:0-7043 GCA_046047595.1 Planctomycetota bacterium
ATCGAAACGCCAACGATGCCATCGACCGATGGCATGGCGATACCGCCACCTTCGCCGTTCTCGTCGGGCACCGCGTCGCGGCGCATCCAAAGCACGCTGCCGTCTGCGTCATCCATCACGCGGTACTGCGATTCGTACTCGCCGCCTTCGCCTTGATACTCATCCCGTTGCATTGGTCGAAGGCGCGTGTTGTAGATCAACACCTCGTCGCGATCCATGGCTCCGTACTCTGAGTAGTTCTGCCCATCGAGGAGAACAAGGCGCGTATCAAAGAGATCCGCGCTTCGGACGATTGAAGAGAGATCGCGTCGGAGCGAGTCTATCGCGGCGGTTGCTCGCGTCACCGCATCAAGTCGCGTGCGTGTCACGTCTCGTGCACGTCCGATGCGCGAGAGCACGGTGCTGATCGTCACAACAACGATCGCGCTCACCGAGATTGCGACGACGAGTTCCATGATGGTGAAACCGCGGGCGACTTGTTGAGCGTGCGATGAATTACGGCGCATCTTCGGTGGCTCCTTCGCGCGCGGCGCGACGTTCTTCCCAACGAGCAGCTCGATCGAGCGGTTCATAGGGCTCTCGCACAGGGTCAGGCTCTTCGCCTCGCTTTTCAGCGATTCGAGTTTCGATGGAGTAGGCACGACCTGAGTCATGGACGAGTGAGACGACAATGTGCGCAGGCACGCCCGCGCCGCCTGGCGCGATGTCAATCTCGTACTCAAAGTCGTCGTAGGGGGTTCCCGCTTCAAACTTGCCGCGGGTCGGATGCAAATCCTCGAAGTCGACGGGCCCCTCTGTCAGCACAAGCGAGAGCAATTCATCGAGGGCTGCCGCAGCGCGGATATCAATCTCACCGCGGCGCTGCATCGTCAGCGCGTGCCCGCTCACGCCAAGCACAGCGATCATGCCAATCGCGAGCAAAATGCCAGCAACGATCGCATCCATCAACGCGAATCCGCGGCGTGAAAGGTGATGCGCGGGCGCGCGGCGTTTGAAGCGGCGCGCGTTGGAGTTCAGTGCTTGAACCATCGTCACCAAGCCTCCAGCGATGAACCTTGGGCGTCGAGGTCAATCGGCGCACGTGCCGCATTCATCGGATCATCCGAACGCAGCGGGGTTGATGAGTAGTTTTCGAGCACGATCGTCAACTGCTTTTCTTGTCCCACGAGATCGAGCTCAATACGTGGGCGTCCGCCGTCAGGATGGGTGGGGATGTTCCATGCATCGCTTGATGACATCTCCGCTTCATCTGCCGCGGCGCGATCGATGTACATGCCCTCAGGGAGTTCCACGACGTTACTGAGTCGATCAGGCTGCCAAATGCGCGGGCCTTCCGGATCCTCTGGATTGAGGTCGTAGATCCAAAGCGAGACTTCACGAAGTGTTGGGTCGTAGTACAGCCCGATCTGCTGGACGCCCGCCGCATTCCGGAAGGCGTACATGCGGAGGAGATCAGCGACAGCGATGACGGCTTTCTCTTCGCGTTGGCTTCGAACCGCAAGCATCTTCGGCACGATCGCCGAGGCGACGAGCGCGAGAATCGCACACACAACCACGATCTCAACGATCGAGAACGCGCGCCGGAAGTGGCGCGCGCTCGAAGGAAGTCGATGGATGCGTGTGCGTTGCACAGAAATGGGGCCTCTTCTCAGCCGCCGCGGCTCTTCTTTGGATCGCGGCCGTGATAGATGTCAGCGTTGTCGCCTTCGCCGCCCGGTGCCTTGTCCGGACCGAAACTGTACACGTCGAACTCGCGGCCGATACCCGGCACCGCGATCTGATAGCGCGTTCCCCACGGATCTGTCAGGGAATCGACGCTGTCGATGTACTTCGGAACGAGCACTTCAAGGTCGAAGTCGCCGCCAAGCGACGAACCACGGTTCTCGCTGAGGTAAATCGTCACCTGGTCTGCAATCTTGGTGGCCTCGATCAGCGCCTTGTCTTGATTGGCGCTTGAAATACGGCCGAGAAGATTCGGAGCGATAATCGCTGCGAAAATCGCCACGATCGTCACCGCCACGATGACTTCGATGAGACTGAAGCCGCGTCGGATGTGACGGCGGAGACGGCGGTTGGTGCGGGTGTTCGTTTGCATGGTTTCCTTCTTACGCCCGTCATCCGACGGAGTTTTGCAATTGGACAATCGGCAGCAAGATTGCGGCCAGGACGAAACTTGCGAGCAGCGCCATCACGACGATCAATACCGTCGGCAGTACACGCGTGAAGAGTTTGAGTGAGTTGTTCACCTGACGATCGAAACTTCCCGCGGCGTGCAAGAGCATCTGTTCGAGTCGACCAGAACGCTCGCCGATGTTGACGATCTGCACGAGAAGCGGGGGGAAGTGTCCGCTGCGCTCCAATGGATCCGCGAGCGACTGGCCTGTGGTGACCTTATCGGAGACTTGGTCGATCGCGTTGGTGAGCGCCGTGTTTCCAAGCGTGTCGCGCACGATCTTGAGAGCCGCGAGAATTGGGATACCGGCAGAAACAAGTGTTCCGAGTGTGCGAGTAAACCGCGCGACCGCGATATCGCGGACGAGTTGCCCAGCGACCGGCAGCCGCAACACAAATGTGTCGAAGCGGAGTCGATTGGCGGGCTTTGCGAGCCAGTTTCGCCAGGCGATCCATGCAAGCACGCCGGCACCAATCAACACAAGCCACCACGCCTTGATGAAGTCCGAGACATCCATGAGGATCATGGTCGGAAGTGGCATCTCGACATTGGGCGCGTTCATGATGGGTTTCATCACGCGCGGCAAGACGAATGCAATCAGAATGACCACGCTCGCCGCGATCAGGCCAGCGATCATCAGCGGATAAATCACCGCACCGACGACTTCGCGACGCAACTCAACCGAACGCTCGAGGAGATCCGCGAGTTGGTGCATGATCTCAGCGTTGCGACCGGATGCGTCAGCGGCACGCAGCATGCCCGTCGTCATGTCATCGAATGGAGGGCCGTATTCCTTCGCGGCTTGATGCAGTGTGACACCAGCTTCCACGCGATCGATCAAGTGATCGAGAATTGCCTGGAGGTTCTTGCTCGCCGCTTGTCGACGCACCGTTTTCAACGCTTGCATGAGCGGCAATCCCGCTTCAAGCGCTGTGGCGAGTTCGCGCACGAGATCTGCCAGTTCCGCACGGGAAATCGTGGGTCGAGTGACCTTCTGGCCGGCCGCGAGCGCCGCGTCTTCTGCGCTCAACTGCACATCGAGCGCTGTCTCGCCCTTCTGCGCAATCATGCGCATGGCCGATGCGCGATCGACGGCCATGATCGAGCCGTTGCTCGTCGAGCCATCTGCAGCAAGTGCTTGGTAAGTAAACGTCGGCATAAGACCTCGCGGCGATCAGCGCTTGCTTTCTCGATTCTTCAGGTCTTCCGTGAAGTCGTCGACATCTTGCGTTGCGCGGAGAACTTCTTCGATGGTCGTCATGCCAGCGATGGCCTTGCGCATCCCGTCTTCACGCATGTTGATGAAGTCGGCATCGAGCAGAGACTTCAATTCATGGACCGGGCGGTTCTGCGCGATGGCTGCGCGGAGCGGAGTTGAAACACGAACGATTTCGTAGAAGCCGAGTCGGCCGCGGAAGCCGCTGCCGTTGCACTTTTCACAGCCGCGTCCAACGGTTTGGCGGCCCTTGAAGCGCACGCGTTCGTCTGGCGTCAGTCGCGCATCGACTTCTTCGGTGATCGCACGTTCTTCACGGCAGACTGCGCACACACGGCGACCGAGTCGCTGGGCGATCAGGCCTTCAAGCACGCTCGCGGCGAGATACGGCTCCGCACCCATATCGACGAGACGACCAACGGATGAAATCGCGTCGTTGGTGTGCAGCGTCGAGAAGATGAGGTGGCCGGTGAGTGCCGAGCGGATAGCAATGTCCACAGTCTCGGCATCGCGGATTTCGCCGACGAAGACGATGTCAGGGTCTTGGCGCAGAATGGCGCGAAGTCCCGTCGCGAAACTCAGACCGCGCTTTGCATTGACGGGAATTTGATTGATGCCGTTGAGTTCGTATTCGACGGGATCTTCGATCGTGATGATCTTCTTGCGTGGGTCGTACAACTTCGAGAGCGATGCGTACAGCGTGGTCGTCTTTCCCGACCCGGTCGGACCTGTGACCAACACAAGACCGTGCGGCTTCTCGATCATGCGATCGACGAGCGCGCGGTGTGACTCGCTCATACCGAGGCTGACGAGATCAAGCGGCAGCGAACTCTTATCGAGAATACGCATGACGACGGATTCGCCGTACAGCGTTGGCACCGTCGAAACACGGATGTCGACTTTGCGGCCTTCGAATCGCAGAGTGATGTGGCCGTCTTGCGGCACATAGCGCTCAGCGATGTTCATGCCCGCCATGATCTTGACGCGGCCGATGAGTGCGGCCTGCAAGTGCTTCGGCGGTTGCGGCTGCGAGACAAGCACACCGTCAATGCGGTACTTCACGCGCAGTTCTGATTCAAATGGCTCGATGTGCACATCGCTCGCGCGACCTTGCACTGCTTCAAGCAGGATGAGGTTCACGAGATTGATGAGCGTGGGTTGCTCAGCCATCCGGTGAACGTCATCAGCTTCGATCGCGTCGAGGTTGTGCTCGCTGTCGGGAACGGCGGCGAGCCCGCCGTCCGAGGCGAGCGATTCGGCCATGCGCGCGGCAGTCGTTCCGTACCGATCGCGCATGAGGTCACGAAATGCCGGGCCGTCGAGGCCAACGCGACGAACGGCGCGGCCGGTGACGGTTGCGATTTCATCGACCGCCGCGGTATCGAGCGGATCGAGCATCGCGACGAGCAGGCGTTGGCCGTCCATGCTCAACGGCACAGCGCCGAGTCGAACGGCGACTTCAGGAGCGAGCAGTTCAGCGGCAGCCGGATCCGATGGAGGGGACTTCTCAAGCCATGGAATCCCGAGCAGCTCGCATCGCTCGCGAGCGGCCATCTCGGGCATCCCTGCCGAGGAGACCTTCGTTGAAGCGCTTTCAGTCAGGATGGTCGCGCTTCCGTTGGTTCCGTTCGTCGAACTCTGCACTGTGTTCCTCGCTCCGTCGCGCTCCGCGCTGGTTGCATGACGTTACTTCTTGCCAAAGCAGCAGAACGCCGCTCAGCCGCCCTTCTTGCTGCCTTTCGAGCCAGAGCCCGAGGTTCCCTTGGAATCATTGCTCAAGCCTTGGCCGGCTGGTGGAGTTCCGCGCTCTCGCACCGGCTTCGCATCGATATCGGGAGCAAGTTCGCGGGCTGGTTTCACCGGCTGAGCGTCGGTCGGGGTCGCGTCTGGTCCGCGGACATTGAGATCTTCACCAACGGGTGCGGGATCTCCACTGTCGACACCCTTCTTGCCCATGCTGGGGATGGCGGATTGCTGTGCTTCATTGAGGATCGCTGAGAGTTCTTCGCGGTACTTGGCGAACATCTCGTCGCGCTCTTTCTTGAGCGCTTCGATTTGCGGGGCTTCCGAGTACTTCGAGGTGCCAGCACCGCGATTCTGCGCCATTTCAGTGCGGCGTCGCGGTTCGAGCGGCTCGGTCGCACGGTAGCCGTCGGCAAAGCGTGCTTGGAACGCGGGATAGTCGGTGTTGAAGCGATCGCGCAGCGCCTTCAAACTTGTCTTCTGGTCGTCTGAGAGATCGGGTAGCGCTTCGGCCGCCTCGAAAAGCGGAGTCACCGGATCGGGGCGGTAGACCTGCGGGAATGCCCGCTGCATCGCCCGTCGCTCAAACTGCGGTCCGTACTCTTCACCAAGTGCGCTCGCGATGGCCTTGATGGCCGCGTCTTGAACATTACGAACTGCAACGCGCTTCGCCATGATCTGCTCGGCGAGTTGCACGCCGGCCGATGGGTCTGGATTCGACATCGCGTTCAGCTGCGTCGAGATCAGTCCCTGCATCAATGCCTCACGCGCGGCAAGCGCCGCATCGAGGTTCGTTTCGTACTCCTCAACGGCGGCTCGAGCTGCATCCGCGGCGGCCGGTGATGCATCGAGTTCCCGCAGGATGAAGAGAAGATTGAGGGTTTCGCCCGAGAGTTCGCCGTTGGGCAAGCTCTTCTCACGACGGAGCGCTCGCTCGAGGGCGGGCCAGAGTTCCGCCTGCGAGTCGCTGAGCTGTGACTTCACGTTTGCTAGGAAGTCTTCGCGGAGTTTGACCTTCTCCGTCGACCATCGAATGATCGGCCCTTGCACGAGCTCGATCACCTTGTCAGGGCTCGTGCCCGCAGCTGCATCCTTCAAGCCACTGAACGCTTGGCGAACGCCATCGGCGGCGGTGTTGAAATTGGTGTTGTAGTCCTCGAGCAGCGCTTCCAGGATGGGGCGTTGCCACTCTTCGAGTTGGAGCGTGTCTACAAAGATCGGGAGATCGCGCCCGAGGTATTCAGGGACGAAAAGTTGAGCGACGCCGCCACGGCCACCAAACTGAGCTTCCGCGGAGGGAGTTGCTGACAGCGTGGCCCCAGCGACGAGGACTGCCGCAGCGATGGGTGCACGAAGGAAAGCAAAGGTCTGACGCAAGTTCGGGAGATTCATCACAGGGGCTCCTTCAAAGCTCGTTAAGGCTCTCGCTCGGATTGCCAATTTGGTTTCACAGGAAGACTTGGTTTGGACTCGGCTCGGACTTGGCTCGGACTCGGCTTGGACTTGTCTTGCGGGAGATTGAGGTCGAGTCGCTCAGTCCGCTTACCAGCTCCTATCGGTGTGCTTCCTCAATCCGTCAACATCTCGACGTTGGTGCGCTCAAAGTCTCTCGCGCGGGGGCTCGATTGTTCCATATCTTGAGGCTTCCGTTGCCTATTCCGCAAGGCAACACTGGAACTCCTGTCTCGAAGTTTTGGCCTCGAACTTTTGGCCTGGAAATTTTGGCCTCGGGTTCTGGGATTGTGCGGAGAGTTTCGCGCAAGGGGCCACATTCGGGGGACCGGACGAGCCAACTCCGCGGACTCAAGCAGAATGCAAGCGGGATTCAAGTGCGACGCAAGCGCGTCTCAAGATTGGACTCGAGTTGGGCCCAGTATGGGCCAAAGTTGGGCCCATGTTGGGTTCGTGTTG
>JBJOHQ010000232.1:0-4372 GCA_046047595.1 Planctomycetota bacterium
GAGGACGACTCCGCCGCGGTCGAGTGGTTTACGCGTGCGGCGGCGGCTGGTCACGCGCCAGCGCTCACAGCGCTCGGTGCCCACCACGCTAATGGCGAAGGCGTCGCTTCCGACGATGCAAAGGCGATCGATTTCTATCGTCGCGCGGCTGACGCTGGCGACGCGCAGGCGATGACATTGCTCGGCGCTCGTTATGCGCAGGGCGCTGGTGTTTCGAAGGATTTGCGCGCCTCGTTCGGTTGGTACTTGCGCGCGGCCGAAGCGGGCGATGCGCGTGCGATGCACCTCGTCGCAAACGCGTACCTCGAAGGTGGTCGCGGCGTCGGACGCGACGACGCGCGCGCGGCTGAGTGGCAGCGTCGCGCCGCGGAAGCAGGCAACGCACAGGCGATGGCTGCGCTCGGCGCGATGTACGCGAAGGGCCGCGCGGTTGGACGCAACGAGCGCGAGGCGTTCCTGTGGTTTGAGCGCGGCGCCAACGCGGGTGACGCGACGGCGATGGCAAACCTCGGTGTCGCCTACTTCGACGGCATCGGCTGCGAAGCGAATGAAACGGAGGGTGTGCGTTGGCTTCGTGCGGCTGCTGAGTGTGGCGATGCGCGCGCGATGGTTGCGCTCGGCGATCATTTCGCCGGACGCGGCGGAGCCGAGCCCGATCATGGTGCTGCGCACGGTTGGTATGTGCGCGCTGCGACGCTTGGTCACGCGGGTGCGTTGACGAGCCTCGGCGTTCATCACGCGGAAGGTCGCGGTACCGAGCAAGACGCGGAAGAAGCCGCGCGAATCTTCCAAATCGCAGCGGATGCGGGTGTACCCGAAGCGATGCTCAATCTCGCGGGGCTTTTCCGCGAAGGTCGCGGCGTCGAGAAGGACGCGTCCGAAGCGGCGTACTGGGCGTTGAACGGCGCGTCGATTGCGCCGAATGACATTCGCAAGGGTGCGAAGGCATTCGCCCGCGATCTCGTGAAAGCGCTGCCGACTGCAGAGCGACGCGATGTCGAAGAACGCCATGCGCGCTGGCGCGAACGTGAAGTTCCAAAGCTTCGTGCGATGACGGAAAGTTCCCCGCGTGCCCTCGCGCAGGAAATCGCCCGCGCATACACCGCCGGCCCCATGCACGCGACCGCGCGCGACGAGTGAATTGCACAATCACCCCCGCGCCGCCGAAGTATGCTGCGCGCATGATCTTCGCCACCAAGCACTCGACGTTCGATCGCACCCGCGCAGCGTGCTGTTTCATCGCGCTCTCGTCGACCGCGCTTCTCGCGACGTCGCCCGCATTCGCGTTGCCACAAGCAGAAAACGCAGAACTCGCCGCGGCACTTGCGCCGACTGTTCTCACGGTCGACGCGCCGATCGACGCGGTCACGCTCTACTCCGATGCCGCGCAAGTCACGCGGCGCATCGAACTCCCGCCTGGCGTTGGCACGTTCGAACTGCGCGTGAGCGGCATGCCGAGCATTCTCGAGGAGTACATGTCTGCACGCGTCGAAGGCGCGCGGCTCCTCGATGTTCGCTACGAATCGGTCGTCACGGCGGTCGACGCTTCGACCAATCCAGAATTGCGCGAAACACTCGCGCAACTCGAAGGAGCGCGAAGGACGAGCGAACTGCTCGCGCTTCGATTGGCGAAGTTGAACGATCAGAATGTGCTGTTGAATTCGATCGCGCAGAAGACCGCGACCGAAAGCGCGCGCGATTTCGGCTCGAAGTCGCTCGACCCTGAGGCGCTCGCGAAGCAGGTCGCGTTCCTCGATGAAGCGCGTGAGAAGCTCATCGCGGAGAGCATGCGCCTCAATCAGGAAGCACGGGAAAATAAGGCGCAAGTGGCGGCGCTCGAAGCGCGCGCGAAATCTATCGGCGGTCGCTCGCGCACCGAACGCACGGCGGTCGTCACGGTTGGTAAGAGCGCAGCGGGCGCCGGCGTCGCGTGGCTTTCCTATCGCGTGACCGATGCGGGCTGGACGCCCGTCTACACCGTGCGTGCGACCGATGTCGGCGACGACGCGGCCGACGCGCTCTCGATCGAGTTCGACGCGCGCGTCACGCAAACGACGGGCGAAGATTGGAAGAACGTCACGCTCACGCTCTCGACTGCGGAGCCGTCGAGTCTGCCGTATCCGCCGAGGGTTCCGACGAAGGCATTCGAAATCGTGCCGCCGCGCAATCTCACGCGGGATGCGAAGGACGCGGCTGGGATGGATCTCGACGGCGCCGTTGCCAATCGCGCCGACCCGCGACCGGCCGGTGAACCTGCAGCAGGAAAGCCTGGCATGCCGGGCCGGCCCGGTGGCGGAGGCGGCGGTGGGTTCGGAGGCGGCGGCTCTGAAGGATTGACCGGCGGCATCATCGGCGACCCTGGCGAGGATGTGAATCGCCTCGGTGTCGAACTTGAAGCGGCATACGAAGAGAGCGAGGAATCGGGCAGCGCGTTTGCGACGTACGTCGTTCAACGTCGTGTGACGATCCCGAGCGATCAATCGCGCGAGACAACGCAGCGCGTCGCCGCGTTCACACTCAAGCCAGAGTTCTCGTATGTCGCGCGGCCCGTCGTGACGCCGCTCGTCTATCTCAAGGGCAAGGCGCGCAACGATTCCGGCTTCCGTATCCTTGCGGGCGAGGCGCGGCTTTTTGTGGGCGACGATTCCGTTGGAACCGCGGAGATCCCCGCGATTCCAGAAGGTGCCGAGGCGACATTCTGGTTCGGCGCCGATGCGCGTGTCACCGCGCGCCGCACGCTCGTCTCGGATGAGACGAAGGACGACGGTCTCTTCACGAAGTCGGATGTCACGACCACGCGTTGGCGCGTCGATCTCTCGTCGAGCCTCGCGCACGCGACATCGATCGTCGTCGAAGATTCCATTCCCGTGTCGCGCAGCGAGCCGTTGAAGTTTGAACTCCGCGATCTGTCGGCGCCGCTCTCGACCGACGCCGACTACCTGAAGTACGACCGCCCTGAGGGAGTCCTTCGATGGACGGTGGCGCTCCCCGGAATCACAAAGGACGGAAAGCCCGGGACGGCGCAACTGGCGTGGACCGCGCGCCGCGTCGTGCCGAAGGGGACGGAGATCCGCGAGGTCGATCCGTTCCGCCCGTGATGGCTTGCGAAAGGGCGACTTTCCCGATTCACCTGTTTTTCTGATCGCACCTCAAACCCCCGCGAAACCCGCGGGGGTTTTTGGTTGAATGCGGGACATGAGCCTTACCCGACGCCAGTTCGTTTTCACCACGCTCGCCACTCCTGTCGCTGTCGGACTCGCGCAGCAGATCGCTTCGGCGACCGCGCCGGCGTTCCTCACGCGCGGACTCAATCAGAACTCGAAACTGCGCCTCCTGAAGGTTGGCTGCGGCGGCATGGGTCAGAGCGATCTCAGCCAACTCGTCGATCACAAGATGATCGAGGTCGTCGGCCTTTGCGATGTCGATCAGCGCCAACTCGATGGTTGGACGATGGACTCGACGAACGACAAGGGTGAAGTCCGCAAGGCGCGCTTGCCAGGCGTTGCGACCTTCCGCGATTGGCGCGAGGCGTACGCGAAGCTCGACAAGAACTTCGACGCGATGTGCTGCTCGACCGCCGACCACATGCACGCGCCCATCTCGATGGCCGCGATGAACATGGGCAAGCACGTCTACTGCCAGAAGCCGCTCGCTCGCGGCGCGTGGGAGAACCGCGCACTCGCCGAGGCCGCGGCGCGCATGCCATCGGTTGTGACGCAGATGGGCACGCAACGCATTGCGACCAAGTTCCGCCAGTACGGTGGCATGCTCCTCCGGCAGGGCGTGATCGGCCCAGTGAAGGAGGTCTACGCGTGGACCAATCGTCCGGCCGGTTGGTGGCCGCAGGGCAATCCGCGTCCTGAAGGCACCGACCCGATTCCAGAGTGGCTCTCGTGGGATCTCTTCCTCGGTACCTCACCCGATCGCCCCTACAAGAACGGTTACACGCCATTCGCGTGGCGCGGCACGATCGACTGGGGCACCGGCGCGTTCGGCGATATGGGCTGCCACATGCTCGACGTCCCGTTCTATGAACTCGATCTCGGCGCGCCGATTTCGGCGGTGTGCAATCCGGTGAAGGCGTCGAGCGACCAGTTCCCTGAGAGCGAGTCGGTCGTCGTCAAGTACGGCCCGAACAAGATGACCTCGAAGGACGGTCTCACGCTCAAGTGGTTCGACGGCGGTCAGTTCCCCGACTTCAAGGCGCTCGGACTTCCCGAGGGTTGGGAAGGCGGCGAGCAGGGCAAGAACGCGGTCAAGGGCGACGGCGGCGTGATCCTCGTTGGCGAGAAGGGCACGATGTGGTTCCCGATTGAGTACGCGTGGGCGCGCGTCTTCGTCGACGGCAAGCCGGTCGAGCTCGACCGCAAGG
>JBJOHQ010000233.1:0-5076 GCA_046047595.1 Planctomycetota bacterium
GGTGCAGCACTCAAGAACATCGGCGTTCAGAAGATTCTCGACGCCGCGATCGACTACTTGCCGAATCCGACCGAGCGTCCTGACACCAAGGGCGTCAACCCAGACGACGTCAATCAGGCGATGACTCGTCCGCACGATCCGAACGCGCCGTTCTCCGCGCTCGTGTTCAAGGTCGTTTCGGATACCCACGGTGACCTCACCTACATCCGCGTCTACTCGGGCAAGCTCGACAAGGGCACGCGCGTGTTGAACCCAGGCAACGGCAAGCGCGAAAACGTCAGCCGCATCTTCGAAATGCACGCGAACAACCGCAACGCGCTCGAAGAAGTGGACGCAGGCAACATCGTCGCCGTCGTCGGTCTCAAGAACTCGTACACCGGTGACACGATCTGCGATCCAGACAATCCGATCATCCTCGAGCGTATGACCTTCCCTGAACCGGTCATCTCGATGGCGATCGAGCCGATCACCGCCGACGACAAGAAGAAGCTCGGCGACGCGCTCACCACGATCCGTCGTGAAGACCCGTCGTTCCGTTCGAACTACAACGAAGAAACCGGCGAAACGATCATCGCGGGCATGGGTGAACTTCACCTTGAAATCATCAAGAACAAGCTCACGCGCGACATGAAGATCGGCGTCAACGTCGGCAAGCCACGCGTTTCGTACCGCGAAACGATCACCGGCCAAGCCAACGAAGTCCGCGGTCTCTTCAAGAAGCAGTCCGGTGGTCGCGGTCAGTTCGGTGACGCTGTCGTCACCGTCATGCCGATCACGCCGGAAGAGGCGGAAGCAGCAGAACTGAAGATGAAGGACGGCGTTGTGTTCGAAGACAAGATCTCGGGCGGCGTCGTTCCGCGCGAGTTCATCCCGTCGATCGAATACGGCGTGCGTCAAGCAGCGGCTTCGGGCGTTCTCGGCGGCTACCCCGTCATCAACGTGCGCGTCCAACTCGTGTTCGGTTCGTACCACGACGTCGACTCGAGCCAGGTCGCATTCGAACAGGCCGGCATGCTCGCGTTCCGTGAAGCGGTCATGAAGGCGAAGCCAGCGCTTCTCGAGCCCATCATGAAGCTCGTCGTCACGACGCCGGACGAATTCTTCGGCAACGTGTCGGGCGACATCGCGTCCCGCCGCGGTCAGATCACCGACCAAGAGATGCGCGGCAACGCACGTCTTCTCACCTGCGAAGTGCCGCTCTCCGAACTCTTCGGTTACACGACGGCCCTCCGCTCGATGACGCAGGGTCGCGCGACCAGCTCGATGGAGCCGCTCACCTACCGCGTCATGCCAGAGAAGCTCAAGGAAGCCGTTCTCAAGAAGTGATCGCGAATTGATCTTGAGGCGATTTGTTCCTGCACGACGCGCGCTTTGCGGCGCGTGAAAGTGTGAGGATCGACTCGAGTATCGAAGCAAGATTCTGCGCAACAACACGAAGCGCCCCTGCCTCATGGCAGGGGCGCTTTCGCTTGAAGGCGGGGGCGCTTTCGCTTGAAGGCGGGGGCGCTTTCGCTTGGAGGCAGGGGCGCTTTCATTTGGCCGCTCACAAGACGAAGCTCTATTCTGGGTCGGATACCCGCTCGCAATCTCCGTGCGGAACGAGGCGGTCAGGCTACTATGGCCGCCATGCCGGGCCGCAAAGGCGACACTGTCGATGTACCCATTGAGAGCGGTGCGATCCGCGCGGAGTACGACCGCGAACTCGCAGCGTGGCTCCGTCGACGCCTCGGTTATCTCTGCATCGCAATCGTGATCTTCCAGTTGATCTCAACGGGTCTTCTTGTGGCCTTCGCGATGGGTGCAGTCACGTCGGCTCCTGAACCAGAGCGCGCTCCGACACCGATTGAGCGACGCGCGATACAAGCCGAGCGCCGCGCCGAAGCAGGGCTCGCACCGCGACCGGGCGATGAGCGTGCGCGTGCGATCGCCGCAGAGATTCAGGAGCGCGAAGAGCGCGCACGCCAAGCTGAACGCGGACGCGAAGCGGTTGTCTCGACGCTCGACATTCTCAACACGATGGTGAAGGATGCCGCGCAAGGACTCACCGAGGGTCGTCGTGAACGACGCGCCGCGGCGCCGATGCGACCGATGGATCGTTGGTATCTCGACGAACCGGCCACGGCAGAGATCGCGACCGCGGCCGACAAGCCGTCGATTGGTTCTGAATCGAACCTGATCGGTGGAGAGAGTGCGTCGGCGAGCGCGCAAACCGATGGACAATCAACCGATCAGGCCAACGCGCAGAATGATGGCACGGGCAAGAACGCTGCGCGGCGTGGCTCGAAACGTATGTCCAGTGCTTCCGTAAACGGTGAGCCGGACGACAGATCGTCAGAAGAAACTGCCGCGTTCTCCGAAGACCAAGATGTCGAGGAAGTCGATACCGCCGCAGCACCCACCGTTGAAACCATCCTCCCCTGGTGGGGCTTCGTCGCATTAAGCCTGCCGACGCTGCTTGTCGTTGGTTGGTTCGGCCTTGTGGTGCGTCGACAACTTCAAACGCACGCAGAGTTCGTCTCTGCTGCGACGCGGATGATTCTCATCCTCGGCTTGATCACGTTCGTGTTCGAAGCCGCGCTCATCATCGCGATTCCCGGTGTTCCCGCGACGCCGTTGCTCTCGATCTTCTTCTGGCACGCAACCGCCTCGCTCTTCCTTCCGTGGTCGTGGCGCGAGTCGCTCAAGCCAATCGTGCCGCTTCTTGCCGGGTGGTTGTTGCTTTCGTTGGGCCTCGCAGTCCAACAAAATGCATGGCTCCCGCTCCTCTTCAAAGTTGCAGCAGTCCCCTTCATCTTCGCCCCTGCACTTGTCCTCTGCTATGTGCGCCTCCAGTGGCACCAAAGCAAGTTCAAGACGGGTTTCGTGGGCCGTCGGTTCCTCGAGATGCGCCGCGAATATCAGCAAGCGCGTGCGGTACACGAATCGCTCTTCCCGAAGCCCTTCTCGACGGAATGGATGCGATTTGATTTCGGCTACCGACCCGCCGCGGAAATTGGCGGTGACTTCATCCACGCGTGGATCGGTGAGGATGAACGCTTCTATCTCACGCTCATCGATGTGACAGGCCACGGACTTGCGAGCGCGATGAGCGTCGCGCGTATTCACGGCGAAATCGAGCGTCTGCGCGACGAACACCCTGATGAAGGCCCCGCGAAACTTCTCGCCCGCCTCAATCGGTACTTCCACCGCTTGCTTGCTCGTCACCGTCTGTACGCAACAGGCATCCTTCTCACGATTGACCCGCGCACGGGCGAATTGCGCTACGCAAGCGCCGGCCACCCGCCGATTTTCCTTCGTTCGAAGGGCGATGTCACGGAACTCGCTTCCACGACGTTCATGCTCGGCGCCGTCGACAATGAAGTCTTCGGCGAAGACGAGGTGACGCTGCAACTCAACGAGCGCGACACGCTGATTCTCTTCACCGACGGCGCGTACGACGCAAAGAACCCGCGCGGCGAGCGCTTCGGCCTCGAACAACTGCGCGACACGATCGCGCGCCCCGTTGCGCCGCCGAAGTGGACGCAGTTCTTGATGCGACTCCTCGAAACCTATGAAGCAGGCGTTGCGGAAGATGATCTTCTGATTGCAGAAATCACGTTGCTACAACGGCGCTCGGTTTCACATGTGACAGGCGATGCGCTTCCGCTCTCGCGTGCGTATGCAGAGTTGGGAGAAGAGTCTTGAGCGCTGAGCGCGTGTGTGATTCATCGGGCGCCGCTGGCGCCCAGCCTTCGCTTTCCAACGCGCGGATTCATGAGCTTTTCGCGTTGGCCGTGCGCGTTGCTTCACGCGGCCACGGTGGTGCCGAGCCGAATCCGATGGTTGGTTGCGTGATTGCAGATCATCAAGGCCGGGTGATTGCGGATGGATATCACCGTCGATGCGGTGGTCCGCACGCTGAGGTCGATGCGCTCGCGGCGGCAGGAACACGCGCGCGTGGAGCGATCGCGCTCGTCACACTCGAACCTTGCAATCATCAGGGCCGCACGGGGCCGTGCAGCGAAGCGCTTGCGAATGCTGGCGTCGCGGAAGTGATCTACGCCGTGAGCGACCCAAATCCGCTCGCGAAGGGTGGTGCCGCGCGACTGCGTGAACGCGGCATCCGCGCGTTCCATGTTGCGCACGCGGCCGCCGACGAACTCGCGCTCCCCTTTTTGAAGCGTGTTCGTACGGGTTTGCCGTGGATCGCGGCGAAGTGGGCACAGTCGATGGACGGCGCAGTCGCGCTGGCAAACGGTGACAGTCAATGGCTGAGTTGTGCACGCTCGCGCCGCATGGTGCATCGTGAACGAGGTCGCGTTGATGCGATTCTGACTGGTATCGGAACTGTGCTCGAAGACGATCCGCGACTCACCGCGCGAGATGTGCGCGTGGTTCGAACTCCGCGGCGCATCGTGTTTGATCCTGATGCGCGAACGCCGCTTGATGCGAACGTGCTTGATCTCGCTGGAGATGGCGCGCAGAATCCAACCGCGCGCGCGGCGACGATTCTTATTGATATGAGTTCATCGAACGACGCTGCGTTCCTGCGTCGCGTTGAGGCGCTCTCCGCACGCGGCGCGACGATTGTCCCTCTTGGCGGAGGCGGTTCCATCGAGCCTGCACTTCGCTCGTTGGCGCGCGAGGGCGTTGCAACCGTGCTCGTTGAATCTGGTGGCGGACTCGTTGGACGACTGCTCCGCGAACAACTGCTCGACGAAGCGTGGGTTTTCGTGGCGCCGCTCTTGGTTGCCGATGATGTTGCGCGGCGTTGCGCCCGCGGGTTGGCACCTGAAGTGCTCGCCACGATTCCGCGCGCGCGGCTGCTCTCTGTCCGTCGTCGCGGAGCGGATGCACTCCTTCACTATCGTTGGGCGAGCGCGGTCACGACGCCGACTTCTTCTTGAACTCGAGTTCCGTTGGCGTGATCGGCAAATCGATCGCGCCAAAGACGCGCAAGACGCCATCGCCATTTTCAAGGATGGTCTTTCCGTCGGTGCGCTGCGCGATGCGCACCGTATCGAGTGGCTCATTCGCAAAGCCCTTGAAGACCACTTGCCCAACACGGATTTCTTCCGGGAAAGGCGCGATTTCAAC